>JAGQQS010000644.1:0-3055 GCA_020426105.1 Planctomycetaceae bacterium | reverse complement strand
ACCGGCCAGGCTTCGATTGCTCGTTTCTGCGAATCGTAATCAACGAAACCTTCCGCATCGACCAGCGCGATATCTTTCGTATTGGAAAGGTTTCTCAGGAATCCACGCTGCAACTGATAGACACTTTTTTCACTGCCCGTCGTTTTCCGGGCTCGCAGCTGGTTGATCACGGATGGAGTAAACAACCCGTACAGGACAACCGGGCGGCCTACGAAATCCGATGGATGAGACTGCATATCAGCTGTCAGCGAATACGATTTTAGATTAACAGGCGATTCAATCCTGTCTGCGGTCGAAAGCAGCGAACTCGCAAACGGGTCCGCTAAACCGCTGCGCGGTGGCTGCAACAGCAATGTGCCATTATTCCATGCCTGACGTCGCGCCTCCGCAAATCGATAAAACGCCGATTCCCAGGCACTTGTGATGTTTACGTCATCCGGAAGATTGAGGCCAATCGACGACTTTCGATCCTTCGCCGCGCGAATGAGACGGACATAATCCTCCATCTCCGCTTCAGACAGATTGGGCTTCGTATGTTCAAACGACCAGGGATGTCCGACTTCAAGATCCGCCAGCGTTACCGGCTGCAGACGCCAGTCAAATCCTTCAGCCACGACTGAACCGTCTTCGGCTGGTAAACCTGGATCCCTGAGGTCGTCGAAATTCCGAGCAGGAAACGGATTACGAGGCTCACTGATCCGCCGACCTGGGTCGTTTCGCAGCGGAGAACGATCACTGCGGACAGGCGGGAGATAATCTCCAGGATCTGCCCCCGTCGGATTTCTGTCACTTAGCACCGGAGGCAGATAGTCTCGACTGCGTCGAGGCACCGCGCTCGAATCAGGATCATCCAGCGGAGGCAGCGGAATGTCTGAGGAACTGCCACCGGGAAGAAGCGGTTCAAGCCTGAATTCCGGGAATTCATCCGCCGATTCAGAACCAGCCCCAAATCGCGGAAATCGCTCATCCGCGACGAGCGCCGACTTCAGCAGCAGGAACAGCACCAGCAGGATGTGGGCGTTCCCGGCCAGTGTGCGATATCCTGTCGAAGCCAGAACCCAAATCTCAGGTGGTAAAGTTGTAAGACGCAAATTCATGGCTGAGGCCTTCCGTTCCGCAAGATGCCAGTTCTGCGAAGTTTAGGAGCTTTGCACCGTTCATTGCCAGTGTGGAATCCCGGTTGCGTCCGAAATATGCAAACAAGCGAAAGTCGCCATCACGCTCTGACGTATCAAAGGAGTCTGGCAGCATTGCAGCTGTTGTTGCGTTATTGAGGAGCGTGCCAGATTCGGATGGTGCCGTCATGCAGCGCGGCGGCGAGGTGTTGGCCGTCAGGGGAGAACGCGACTTGATTCACGGCTGCAGGCAAATCGGAGAACGTCAGTACCTCCTGACCGGATGCGACATGCCACAGGTGAACGGCATGATCGTCCCCGGCCACGGCGAAGGTTCGACCATCCGGAGTGAAAGCCAGCGAACGGATGTCGGTTCCAGGGTAATGCTGCTCAAGCCACAGGCTGCGCGTGGGCACATGGAGCAGTTTAAACGGGCCGAACTTTTCGCCGTACAGCAGCAAGTCGCCCGCAGCCGCTTTCAGAATCGGTGAATTCGGGTGTTGCCCGGCGAACAAGGGCGGCACAGGAATTAATGTCCCGCTGGGGGCAATGGCAAGACTGTGCACCTCCTGACCTTCGTTCCGCAGTACCTGCTGGCCGGATTGCAGACTTCGCGCCGCAATCCGTCCCTTGGCATTCACGTTCACCAATGCATCTTCTGCATAGAATTCAACCGCACGAATCGTGCTGTCATCGTCGTGATGTGTGACTTTCAGGGTGCCGTCGGACATATTCCAGATGCAAACGTTGCCGTCGCGTCCCGAACTGGCGAGCGTCATGCTGTCTGGTGAGAAAGCAATTGTGCGAACTGCACGGGTGTGCCCGGACAGAGTGTACTGGACATTCAGCGACTCTGCCTGCCAGACAACGACCGTGTTGTCATAACTTCCGGTCGCGATCCACCGCCCATCAGGTGAAACAGCCACGCACGACGTCAACTGCGTTTGTTGTTGTCTGCGGGTAATGAGTCCCTGAGTAGTCGTGTCCCAGACGTTCAGGCTTGCATCATCACCGACAGAGTAAATTCGATGGCTATCCGGGCTGAACGCAACGCCCCAGCATTCCTTCGGCTGATGACCAGACAACTCGGTAAATGGTTCGACTGTGCCCGGACGCCATACGTTCAGACGTCCGCCTACGAAGCCGATGATCCATGATTCGTGCTGCACGGAGTATTGCAGGCACGAAATATCCACGGGCGCCGGGAATTGACTTGTTTGCAGCTTGTTCGAACGCCAGTCCCACTGCAGCAGTGCAGGCGGACTTGACATCGTCTGATTCACAATCGTCCCTGAGTTCTCGATTGACTTCGTGGCGAAGTTGCCTGCGATCACCAGTTGATCGTCCTTCTCAAACGCAAACGCATCGAAGTCATCGGACAGAAGATCCCGGGATGCTGCGAGCGTACCCGAGGCTGCGTTCCAGATTTCGACTTTTTGCGGATTCCACAATGCGAATGCGATATGCTGGCCGTCCTGGGAATATTCCAGATCAGTGCCGAGTCCCGTTCGCAAAACAGACAAGTTCCTCCAATCGCCGGCTCCCGGCGGTATCGGGGCGTCTGCAGGCTGCTCCTGTTTGGTTCGACTGCTGAATTTCAGTCGGGTTGACAACAGCCGGTGCTGCCATGATATCCCATCGTCAGCCGAACTGAGTGCGATACACAGTTCGTTCCCGTCCGGAGAAATTGCCATCGCGGTCATTCCGTTCGAAGCAAAGTCATTTTTTGCTGAAAACTCGACGACCGATCGATGGCCGGTCCTGATGTCGATGAGCTCCAAAAATGCCGCATCCGGAGTCTCACGTCCGCCACCTCCGTATACTGCCCACGCGCCATTGGGTGAAATCGCAACGGTCTCGACAACTCGCGCGGAAGTCAGAAATCGATGCAGCGTTTTTCCGGTAGCAAGTTCCCATATGCTGAGTTCATATTGATTGCC
>JAGQQS010000643.1 GCA_020426105.1 Planctomycetaceae bacterium | reverse complement strand
TGCCTTCCACGGTGGCCGTGATCAGAAACGCAGGAACACCCATGTCGCGCAGTCGAGTAATCGCCGTCGGAGCGTCGTTGGTGTGCAGCGTGCTGAACACAAGGTGCCCCGTGAGCGAGGCCTGAATGGCCATTTCCCCTGTTTCCGTGTCGCGAATTTCGCCCACCAGAATCACATTCGGTGCCTGTCGCAACATGGCCTTGATGATCATGGCAAAGTTCAGACCAATACTATGCTTGACTTCGACCTGATTAATACCCGGCAGATAATATTCCACCGGGTCCTCCGCCGTAATGATCTTGCGATCCGGGCGATTCAGTTCTCCCAGGGCGCTGTAGAGGGTTGTGGTTTTGCCCGATCCTGTCGGTCCGGTCACCAGGAAAATTCCGTTTGGACGACGAATCACGTTCTGAAAAGTGCGATAGTTGTCGTCACTGAATCCCAGATTTCGAATACCCACCTTAATGTTGTCGCGATCAAGAATCCGCATCACAACGGCCTGGCCGTGGTTTGTCGGCAGGATTGAGACGCGCAAGTCAAAATCCTTATTCCCGGACCGCGTTTTGATACGTCCGTCCTGCGTACGGCGCTTTTCTGTGATGTCCATTTTCGCCATGATCTTAAAACGCGAGATCAAGGCGCCCAGAAGTCGCTTCGGTGGACTGTCGCGTTCCAGCAGAACACCGTCGATCCGATACCGAATTCTGACACGGTCCTCAAACGGTTCAACATGAATATCGCTGGCCCGCTCTTTTACAGCTTCAGTGATTATCAAATTCGCCAGTCGAATAATCGGTGCGCTATCGTCTTCATCCCCCTGCATCGCAGAGGCCGCTTCGATATCTGTAAAATCGATCTGCGTCTCTGTGAATTCAGAAATCATCGAATCCACAGATTCCGTTTCCGACTGTCCGTAATGCCGATTGATTGCCGCCTGAATGGATTCCATCGGAGCCATGACCGAGCGGATTTCGCGGTTTAACACAAACCGCAGCTTGTCGATGACCTCAATGTTATTCGGATTGTGCATGGCGATGACGACCGAATCGCCGTCCGATTCAATGGGGATCACGATGTTTTCACGCGCCATTGATTCGGTGACCAGCTCGATTACCGCATTCGGAATCTGACGACCTTCGAGCTCAATGTATTCATACCCGAACTCACTGGCCTGCGCCTGCCCCAAATCCGCCGCGGAGATATATCCCAGTCGCACCAGGGCATCTTCTGCCGGGATGCCGAGATTGGCCGCCATATTGCGTGCTTCTTCGAGCTGCGATTCGCCGATTGTGCCGTCGTCAACAAATCGATTCAGCCAGTCTTGCATTGAAGAACTCCGGAGCGACTGCGTTTTTATAAAAATAGACAGACAAGTGACAGGTTGCACAGGCCGTAGCGGTCGACGACTGGCACGAACGTGGCGCGCAACCCCCCGGATGTTACCGGATTTTGCTCAGTTCCGATACGCAACACAAGTGTCAAGCTGCGAAGAACCGCCCTTCAGCAAAGGATTTGCGACAACTCGACAGAAAGTCAGAGATCCAGCACTTGGGGGACCGGAGCTGAATGGTTTCTTTCCGGGTCTTCGGCTGTGTTCTGCGACCAGTGGCAACTACAGGAAATCGGCAATGATCGTATCCGCGATCAATAAACCTTCGTGCGTCAGAGCAACAAAATCAGATTGGCGCTGCAGAAAACCTCGATCAAGGTGCTGCTGCAGCACCGGACCGGCAATTTCTGCAAACGACACATGAAAACGTTCCTGAAACGCACGGAGGTTCAGACCCTCACGCATCCGGAACGCCAGCATGATGGCTTCGCGGGCTTTTTCCTCGTTTGACAGCTCTTCGCAGTCTTCCACCGCGGATTCACCCCGCTGCCAGCATTGTAACCACCTGACGACACTGCGAGCATTCGTCCGCCGCACGCCATTCAGATAACTGGCGGCCCCCGGACCGAAGGCGTAGTACTCATCTGCTTGCCAGTAAACCATGTTGTGGCGACACTGCGAACCGGGGCGCGCGAAGTTGGAAACTTCATAGTGCCGGAAGCCAGCGCCGGTCACCCGGGCGATCGTGTCAAGATACATTTGCCGTTCGAGCTCATCCGGCGCACGCTTCAATTGCCCATGTTGCTCGCGGCGAAAGAACGGCGTGTCTTTTTCGAATGTCAACCCATACGTTGAAATATGCCGGACCGGCAAGGCGATGGCTGCCGCCAGAGTTTGCTGCCATGACAGCAAACTCTGGCCAGGAACCCCGAAAATCAGATCCAGACTCACATTGGGAATCCACCCCTGACAGCGGCCAACAGTCTCCATCGCCTGGATGCTCGTATGCGTGCGTTCCAGAGTCCTGAGGACCGTATCGTCAAACGATTGCACTCCAAGGCTCAGGCGATTGACGCCGTTGTCGCGGAGGACGCCCAGCCGTGTGTCGTCAAGTCCGTCGGGATTCGCTTCGACCGAAATCTCAGCGCCGGTCGTCGGTCGAAAATGCTTAAAAATCAGGGAGAACAGCATCTGCAGCATCTCGGGCGACAAATGCGTCGGAGTGCCGCCGCCAATGAACACGGTATCGACCTCCACCAGATCAGCCACCGTTCGGCGGTGTGCCTGCAGTTCGTTGTCCAGTGCCTGCAGATACTGAGGAATCAGATGATCACGATTCGCCACGAGTGCAAAGTCGCAGTACCCGCAATGATGCAGACAAAATGGAACATGCACATAAACCGCGCGAGCCATTGTGGAGACTTCTTCTATCTGTTTATTATGGTATGCAGTAAGCCAGCGTCCGAAAGATGCGTGGCGAAACATCTTCCCGCACGACAGGACTGTCTCAAATGCGATCCATCGTTGAAAACCAGGCTGTCAGCAGACGTGATCTGCTTACCACCGCGACAACTGCCTGCCTGACCCTGATGTCCGCAGATTGTACCGGGGCCGTATCATCAGACGAATCAAAGTCACAGCCCGCAGATGAATTCCAGCTGAACTATCTCCTGGCTTCATGCATGTACGGTTACATGTACGTCGGTGAAATTCTGCCGGAGGTAGCGAAATGCGGGGGGATGCATCTGGATCTGTGGCCGAAAAAACATGGCAATCAGCGGGAACAATTATCGGATCTGGGTGTCGAGAAATTTGCCGAGTTGTTGCAGAAACACGAGGTGCAACTGGGCTGTATTACACAGTATGCGCTCGGGCCATTCGGGTTGACGCAGGAATTTGAAATCGCCAGACGCTTTGGCTGCAGATTGATTGTTACAGGAGGTGAGGGTCCGCGTGGGCTGGTTGGCAGTGAACTTCGAGCTGCGGTAGGAGGTTTTATCGAACGCATGAAGCCTCACCTCGCTGCTGCCGAAGAGAATCATGTTTCAATCGCCATCGAAAACCATGCCAATAATCTGTTCGAATCTGCAGATGCCTTGAAGTATCTGCGTGATCTGTCGCCATCGAAAAATCTGATGATCGGTCTGGCACCTTATCATCTGCCGCAGGACGCGGAGGAACTGGCCGGACTGATTCGTGATCTGGGTGACCGCATCGCGATCTTCTATGCATGGCAACACGGACACGGCTGCATGACGCGTCTGCCGAAAGAAGAAGAACTGCTGCAGCTGCCAGGACGCGGTCCGCTCGATTTCACACCGCTGCTCACAGCGCTGCGGGATATTCGGTATCAGGGCTGGACCGAAATCTTCATGCATCCGGTTCCACGCGGGATACCGATCCTCGAAACAGCTGACGAGGTGACCAGTGAGATCAACCGATCGCGAACTTATCTCGCCGAATGCATCGGAAAAATCGGCAGAGTCTGAATCACTAATTCCCGCGACGCCGCCCTGGACGGACTTTCCCTGAGTGTGCGGATTCTCTCAGAGCCCCGGCCAGGCAGATCCGAAACTCCCTGTGGAGATTCGCACGCATCTCGTCGATGGGAAACGACGAATATGCCGGTCTCTGCGGCGGCGCAAGGAACTTGCGCGGAATTGACGATTGTCCAGCCGCGACTCACGGAAGAGACCTCTCTTGACGATTTTCGCTAAAGTCAGGTAGCTCTCAGTGATTCAGACGATCCACAGGATTTCAGTCGCTGCATTCACTGCAACATGGTCGCTGGTGCTGCTTGCCAGCCTGAATGCAGCAGAACTGGACTTGCCTCCAATATCCGTAAGTGTCCCCAATGAGCCCGGGACTCCGGCTGAGATTCACTCTCTCGCTGCGCCGGGATTCTGGATCGTCGATTCTCATCGATCTCCGCAGTCTTTTGACGATTCCCCCCCCGCTTTTTGCCCAAACGTCACGAGGTACGATCAGTGCGCAGGCTACCGTCAGTCCGACATGCCTGAGTTGACCCAGTCCATACAGCCGGGCACGCCCGTCTGCATTTTTTGTCACGGCAGTTTCGTCAGCTGGAATGATGTGCTGAAAGAGTCGTGCGAGACCTGGAAGTGGCTTCACCATGCCTGTCCGAATCAGCCGATTCAGATGATCTATTTCTCCTGGCCCAGTGACCGCCCCATCGTGTCACCAATCATTCAACTTGATGTGAACCGCCTTGGGAGACGCGCTGGCCGCAACGGTTTCTATCTGGCCAGCCTCATCCATCATATTCCGTCAGAATGTCCCGTCTGTCTCATGGGGCACAGTCACGGTACACGCGTGATCACGTCGTCCCTGCATCTGATGGCGGGCGGAGAAGTTGATGGATACGTCCTGACTCCCGGCCCCTGTCCACATCACCGCCTCCGCGCCGTATTCGCTGCATCAGCCATCGACCACAACTGGATGAATCCCGGTTATCGATACGATCGCGCTTTGCACTGCGTGGAGGGCATACTCAATCTTCAGAACGAATGTGATGCCGCCTTGTTCATCTATCCACTCCGCCACCCATTTTCCGGCGGGGCTCTGGGCTTTACGGGCCTCTCACGAAAAGACCGTATACGGCTGGGGCCTTACGGTTCCAGAATCCAGGATCTCAATTTGACCGAGGAACTCGGAGCCGGGCACTACTGGCCGAATTACTTTCAGCGGCCTTGGCTGGCGAAAACGATCCGGAACTATCTGTTCGTGAACGAGAACTAAGCCGAACGGCAGAAATGATTCTACCATACCAGCCGTAGTGGACGAGGCGACGAGTCCTTCAGCAGCTGTAGTGGACGAGGCAACGAGTCCTTCAGCAGCTGTAGTGGACGAGGCAACGAGTCCTTCAGTAGCAATAGTGGACGAGGCGACGAGTCCTTCACTTCTGTTTTCACATAAATCAGCTGGCAAGGTTCCGCATTTTTGGCTGATTTTTGTGCCACCAAAGTCTCAGACGTCGATTTTTCCCGCTAATTCCAGTCTAGCTCGTAAATTCAGGGACTGACCAACTCGTCCATTCCCGTCTCGGCACTTCTGGCTCGCATCGGTCTTCAAACCAGTGATTCTGTTTACTGTTTGGGTGATTTGTGCTTAAATCCGTTCGCGTGGCCAGGGGGCGGGATCCGATTAAGAAAACCAGCGATTCCGGGGCAGAACCGCGAATCGTAACGGAAAACACTCGCCTGAATGTCGCGGATTATGGAGCTGAATTGCCCCAGTTCAACGGATTGACGACGGCGACTTGCCTGAGACAAATGCTTTCGCGGTTCCGCAGCGCGATTTGCGTCAATTGTTAATGCACAGAACAAGTCGCGTTGCCAAATCAAGGATGGATTTAGCATGGCTGGTGTAAAAAGTCTCAGGCCTCTTCTGCATTGCGGACTCATTCTAGTGATGACCGCCCTGGCGATCCTGTCCACGAACGGACTGCATGCCTGCCCGTTTTGTCTTTCACCACCAATGACATTAGTGCAGGAAATTGCGACATCGGACGTTGTACTTATTGTGGAACTCTTGAAGTTTGAGGTCATCCAATCCGGTACGACGCAGATTCCGCTGTCCACGGTCCGAATTCGCGAATTCATACAGGGCACTGAGTTCAGTGCGAAATATGGTCAGCTGCAGGTTGGGCAGGCCCTCGCGGTGCGACAGGAAATTGCGGGTTCCCCGGGAGACCTTTTCCTTTTATTCGGTTCGTTGCCAGTGAGTGCTCCGACGCCACAGTCTACGTTCGCCGACACAACGAAAGAAGCGCTCACGAATCCGGAATCAGACAAAGGGATTGTCACTGCCGATCTCAAAGTAAACGATGTTACACGAAGAAATGTTGAACGCTCGTCGTTCATCGTGCCGGAGTTTATCGCATGGAATTCCTCGACTCCGGTTTCGAGCGAAGCGATTCGGTATCTTAAGGCCGCTCCGGCACAGTCGTTGCCGCAAGTGCAACGGTTGCCGTTCTACATTTCGTTTCTGGAGAACCCGGATCCACTCCTGTCGATCGATGCCTGGGCCGAATTTGCCAATTCCACTTACGCAGACGTCAAACAGGTCAAGAACCTGTTTCCGCGTCAAAAACTGCGGACCTGGATCGCGGATGCGGACATGAGCCCAGAGCGTCTCGGACTGTACGGCATGATGCTTGGGCTGTGTGGCGACAAAGAGGATGCGGCTTTCCTTCAGCGGCAAATCGGCCCGGTCCTGCCCACGGATAAAGATGAGTATCAGTTTTTCCGCTACGGGACAGATGGACTCATGGGGGGGTATCTTCTGCTGACCGGTGAACAGGGCCTCGAATATCTTGAGCAGACGCGGCTTCGAGACGGAGTCCCGGCGGCAAATATTTTCGCCGCCGTCCAGGCGATGCAGTTCGTCTGGACTTATGAAAATGCCCTGATCCCACAATCACGCATGAAGGTATCCATGCGACGGCTGCTCGCAAATGATGAAATGCGCATCCTGACCATCATGAATCTTGCTCGATGGAATGACTGGGAATGCTGGCCTGAACTCGAGCAGCTTTTCGGGAATGACCAGGTTGCCGATCATGCGACGCGCCGGGCGATTGTTGAATTCGCCGAGGAATGCCGGAAAGCCACCAGCGCAGACAGCAGCCGTGTCGGCATCGCCAGCGCTGCTGACACCTTTTTGAAGCGGGCTGAGCAAGAGCATCCGGAGCTGTTTCGGGGAGTGAACAACGCCGATTTTCGTGCCGAGTAGGCGAATAATTTAGTTCGGCCGTTCGAATTGTGTGAGCCACGTTTCATTCATGCGAATATGTTTGATCCCAAATCGGCGGAATGTGTAGGTAATGTGAATCATTTCATCTTCCGTCTGCACAATGCACGGATAAGAATATTCACCCGGATTAGATTCCAGAATCAAAGGTTTCTCCCAGGTCACTCCGTCATCTACGGAACGAACAATGTTCAGCGGACTGCGCGCATCAGGCGAGTCGTTGTAGACCAGCAACAGATGGCCGTTTTTCAGCCGGGTCATCGAGATTCCGGAATCCGGATTGTTGATCGCCGTCGGAACGGCCTCGGTCCAGGTTCGCCCTTCATCAGTCGATGCGGCCTGAGTGATTTTGGGTGCCATCCGCATCAGGGCCAGCAATGAACCATCACTCCGCTGTGCCAGCACGGGCTGACTGCCACCGACCACCATGGGACTAACGTCCCAGTGTTTGCCGTTGTCCGTTGTGCCGAGGAAGAGCGATCCTTCCTGATCACCGATGACCGCTTCCACCGGCACCAGGATTCGACCACTCCTTAACGTGAGCGGATTGTTTCGGGGAACGGCCCAGATTCCTTCAGACAGTAACGATTTGTCGGCCGACCATGAAACACCATGATCGGACGATGTGCGATACATCAATCGACATCGATCCCAGCCTGCACCACGCCGAATAGGTCGACTCGACTCCAGCCTCGCCCACAGCATCCACAATGTCTTTTGTTCATCCAAAAACATAATGGCGTTGCCGGGAGGCTGCAGCGGATTGCTGATTAAACGCTGCGGCGCTGACCACTCATCAGACCCGGGGTGCTGCCGTGCCAGGAACAGCGTTTCGTCGTCAGCCGATTCATAGGTGCCACCGTACCAGAGACACAACAAGTCTCCGTTCGCCGCCTGAGTCAGGGTGGAGCAATGAAACGCTGTCGCGCCCGGTGCTGCGTCAAATATCATCCGTGACGAAAACTTCATTTGGCCGAATTCATCCGTCCGCTGGATTTGCGGCAGCCGGGCGTCGATCGCCGTGCCCCGTGCCTTATTGTCCGGCACGTTGACGGGCACGTTCATCAACAGCCCCAGTATCGCAAGTTCGAGCGATGCGAATGATTCTTCCTGATCAAGCCCGCCATGATACACCAGATTTCCGGTTGAATTCATCAGAAAAATCTCGGGGGTCACATATGCATCCAAACGCTGTTTCACACTTCCATCGGGATCACGATACACAGGGAATATGATGCCGCGTTTCTGCATAAACTCCCGAATCTCGCCAGCCGACTGTTCCGGATCCGACACAACTCCAACGAACAGGATCTCTTTGCGTCGGTATTTCTGATGGATGTCCCGAATGGCCTGAAGCTGCGATTCCACGACCGGACAGCGTGCGGACAGAAACAGGATCGCAGTGCCAGGACGTTCTGCATAGTTGTTAAGATCATGCTGGTAGTCGCCCAGCCCGTGCAGCACCAGGCTGCCGACCGCCTCTCCGCGCTGAATCTGTCCCTGAGCGTCCGAAACGGGCGTCAGCGCAGAGATCAAAATAAAGCTCAGGCAGGTTCTGAATGCGGTGTGATGTAACATAGATTATGGATCCCTCAGTCAGGATAAATTGGACGGCAGGACATGAACAACGGTCAACCGGCAGAGTTCTTCAGGAACCGGGATTTGCGCAGCAAACGAACAACATCCAAAAATTCCAATCTGACTCCTGAAGTTAAGTATAGAACAGGACCTGGACAAATAGAATTCTGCGGTGGGTCGATAACCTGTAACAGCCGCGGTCACCGATGAACACGCACGATGGCAACGGAGTTTCGCCGGACTTGATCACAGGCAGCAAATTGACAGCGACATTTAGTTGGCCCGCCGATCAGACGGCGCTAAGCAGTATGCTGTGGCATATGTAGCCATCACATTCCGCTGTGAATAGCCCGGTCTCTCCCGTATGGAGATAGCAAGGCAGACTGCCTGGTCGATAGATTCGTCGATGAATGTTGTTCAGGAAGCGGCGTTGATTTGTTGAACCAAAGGCTGCTCTGTGGGCTTATCTCAGCGGAGCGAGATGGCTGCGTTGAATCGCAGACAAGACACATGCAATCCACCCGCGACATATGTTGATGTGGCAAAAACTGATGCGAAAAGTGTCTTTGTGCTGAGTTGATCAAAGCGGGGCGCAGGTACGGTGTACCCGCGCTGTGTAACCCATATTGTCCCTGATGTGCCCTTATTCGATGGTCGCGTTCTTTTGAACGGCGGGGGCGTTTGTACCTGCTGGAGAAGGACTGCCTGGTGCCGGTTCCGGGTTAGTGGGTAGTTCTACCGAATTGGATGAATCCGCGCAGCCGCAAAATCCGGCGGGAGCGATCGCACACAGAATCCACATTAAACCGAACGAAAATTTATACACCGCAAGTAACTCCATTCAATTTCAATTGTCCGCCATCAAAATTCACCGACGACCTGGCCATCCTGCATCGCCGTCAATCGATGGAATGTATCCTGGTCGATGTTTTTTGAAACAGCACGGACGGATCCGTCGGCAAGTGCGAACTGAATCATGCCGGTATGGAAACTTTCAAACTGGTACCAGTTCTGAACGGAGGTGTT
>JAGQQS010000642.1 GCA_020426105.1 Planctomycetaceae bacterium | reverse complement strand
GCCCTCCCGGAATGGGACGCCTTGACGAATTACCGAAATCCGCGACTGGACCCAGCCGTGATGTGCAGACCAGCGGCGGTAGAATTCTGTTCGGAAAGCAGCTAAAACTGGCCGAAGGTTTGGTGGATTTGTTCACTTTCACCCATTTGTTGCCAGCACAGACCAGACCGGAACCACGCTGGATTTCCTGCGTTGAGGATTCAATGTCGCGGTTCCTGCGTCGTTCGCGGGACGAGGGTCAAGCCAGTCTTCACGAGAACAACGGATGGCAGAAGTCAAACTTCCGGAGAACCCCGCTGAGCTGGCCCGGTTTGGCAGTCTGGAGTTGATCGCACGTCAGCTTGTCGAAGGCGTCATGATGGGTAGACATCGCAGTCCGTACAAAGGAGCGAGTGTCGAGTTTGTGGAACATCGGGACTATTACCCGGGAGACGATATCCGCCATATTAACTGGCGAGCATACGGAAAGACCGGGCGCTATTATGTCAAGGAATTCGAAGACGAGACAAATCTGAGGGCGTATTTGCTGATCGATGCCAGTGGAAGTATGGCATATGCGGGACAGCACGTGAGTAAATTTCAATACGCACGCATGCTGGCCGCCGCCCTGGGATGGCTGCTGCTTGGACAGCGGGATTCCGTGGGGATGATGACGTTTGACGCGAAGGTACGTGAACACGTGAAGCCGTCGAGCAACCGAGATGCATTTCGTCGAATCACGGAAGTTCTTGATTCAACAGCGCCGGGTGCCGACGCCGGGCTGGCGGATGTTCTGGATTCCATCTTGCCCACCATTCGACGTCGCAGTCTGCTGATCCTGATCAGCGACTGTTTCGATGATACCGAGAAACTGCAAAGATCACTGCAGCGCTGTCGCCATGATCGCCATGAAATTGTCATCTTCCGGATCGCGGCGCCGGAAGAAGAAGAGTTTCCATTTGATCGTCCGACACAGTTTCGCAATCTGGAGAACAGTGAGGACCGCCTGTTAGTTGATCCCGCTCGCCTCCGCGTCAATTATCTTCGGCAATACACCGCGTTCGCCGAGACCCTGGAAAAGGATTGTGGAGCGCTTGGGATCGATTATCGCCGGTTGCTGACGACGGAGTCGCTGCAGCATTCGCTTGGCCGCTGGCTTGCGGAACGTATGCCATCCCGGGCGGCCCGCCGCTGATGCATCCTGTGGCCAAACGCACTTCGATTGAACAATTTCCATCACAGTGAAGTACATCCGTCATCGTTCCGGACAACAAAACGATTGAGCACATCCAGGACGAGATCGTCAATGATGAAATCTGAAGGGATCAGATCGCGGATGTCAGGCGCGATAAAAATGCGAACTTTTTTAACGCAGTCGTCGAATTGAGTCTGCGCCATGGCATCCACGATCGGCGAAACATCGCGTAAAGGCCGATACTCGCCGCTGGATCGAAACCAGACATCCACGCGAAACTCAACTTCGCGATGCTGCGGCGGGGCATCGATGAGTACGTCCATTGGCTTCAGTGTTCGCCCGATGACAGCCCCCAGTTGTTCGGTCAACCGCACCGAACAGTCGGCGAGCTGTGTGGCGGTCAATCTTCGCAACGCGCGGTAAAGCGGCTCCCGGTGATAGATGCTGTATTCGGCAAGGCGTTTGTGAAGCATTCTGCGTGATCCGAAAAGTCCGTCCATCAGCGCGGCCGTCGGGGAGCCGCTTGCCGCCGTGCAAAGACAGCGAATCAGGTCGGGTTCTGACATTCGAAAGAGCGAATTCAGGTGCAGCCCCGGCAGAAGTTCCAGAAATGCGCGCGCAAACATGGTGGTCGCCGAACGTACCGCGTGATGCCAATAGACCTCTGTGAACATGACGTATCTGGCGAAAACCATCATTTCGGCAGCCGTGCGACCTTTGGACGTAATCGCCAATCCGTCACCCGCTTCATTCACAATCAGCGAATTGATGAGCCGATTGCGGTCGAAATGACGACCGTATGGGACACCACAGTGCTGGCTGTCGCGTGACAGATAATCCATTTTGTCGATATCGATTGGCCCTGAGAGAATCGAACGCCGCAGCCGACTACTGGAAGAGTCTGATTTTGCCACGAGCACGTCAAGCACTTCAGCGGCTGAAATATTCCATTGCGATTCCAGCACCTGAGTCAATTCGCCTTCGGGCTTCAGGAACTCCTTCGCAAAGATTTCATGCGGCGGCATATGTGGCAGATCCATATCCTCAATCGGATGACAGAATGGCCAGTGTCCGATATCATGCAGCAGCGCCGCGACAATCAGTACTTCCGCATCATGTGCCGAGACGATCTCCGCAAATCGAGCGTCGCGTCCCAGCTGCCACAGGTACTTCAGGGCATTGTGAAAGACGCCGAGCGCGTGCTCAAATCGCGTATGTGTGGCCCCCGGATAGACATGTGATGCGAGGGCCAGCTGCGTCACATGTCGCAATCGCTGAAACTCGGCCGTATCAACAATTGCGCGTACCCGAGGCGTAAACGGGATATCCTGCTCTGTCGGAATCCGAATCACTCCGAAGGAATTATCGGCCAAAGCGAGTTCAGGAATGTGGGCATAGGGATGGCTCATTTGCAGCATTCTGGCCAGTTGAGACGCTTTTCACAAGTCGCCAGGGGGCAGACGATTACGTCCCAAACAAGGCAATCGATCGCCATAAACCCATTTCCGAGTTGAGTTTCGGGCGGAACCTTGTCACGATGCCCAACCCCGCCTCAGACGTCGTGAACGTCACTCGAACTGATCTTCCAATTCATGTGTATCGGATACAATCAAATTACCGGTCGCATGCTGTGCTGTAGCTGAATGGAAACCAATTCGTGGAACGTGGCTTGTGTGATCATCAATAAAGGGCGAAAGCGGAATTCGGAATGGCGAAGGAAGAATCAATCCAGGTGGAAGGCAACGTGATCGAAGCGCTTGCAAACACGCAGTTTCGTGTCGAACTTGAAAATGGCCATCAGGTCATGGCGCATGTCGCCGGAAAAATGCGTAAACACTTTATCAGGATTGTCCCTGGTGACCGTGTCGTCGTTGAAGTTTCACCTTACGACCTGAAACGCGGTCGAATCGTTTATCGCGAACGATAACTCCGTGATGAACACTGATTCATCGGCTTTGCCATTTGTTCAACTCTTCACCGACGGCGCCTGCAAAGGAAATCCCGGCCCCGGAGGCTGGGGATGCATCCTGCGTCATCCTGCCACCAGGACAGAAAAGGAATTCAGTGGTGGCGAATCGCTGACAACCAATAATCAGATGGAACTTCAGGCAGTCATCGAAGGCCTGAAACTTCTGACACGCAGATCACGGGTCGAAGTCGTCACGGACAGTTCCTATGTCGCGAAAGGCTCCAAAGAATGGTTGCCAGGCTGGAAGCAGAATGGCTGGAATCGTAAAGACGGCAGGAAGCTCGTCCCGATCAAGAATATCGAACACTGGAAACAGCTTGACGCTCTGCTCAGCAAACATCAGGTGACGTTCAAACTAATCAAAGGTCATGCCGGCCACGCCGAAAACGAACGCTGCGATATCCTGGCCGTTGACGCCGCAGAACGCGCAAAGTCCGCAGGCTGAGTTTCCTTGGTTCACTACACAGGGCCACGGCTGCGTTGTATCCTCAGTGTGACGGCAGACCCGGTCTGAAGCCCGTTCCGTGAATGCTGACTCACTGAAACCTGACTCACTGAAAGCTGATACCCATGCGATTCCACATCATTACGACGCTCTTCATGGTTGCTTTAATTGCCGCCGCACAGTCCGGTCAGGCCGATGTCACTATCACGCCGGATGTGGTTTATGGCCACAAGCTGGGACTGGCGATGACCTGTGACGTATTTACCCCAACAGAAAACGCCAATGGTGCTGCCGTACTGTTCATGGTCAGTGGTGGCTGGTACTCGAACTGGGCACCGCCGGAACAGCTGCAGCGTTTCACACAGCCATTAACGGACAAAGGCTTTACTGTCTTTGCTGTGCGACACGGAAGCAGTCCGAGGTTCAGTATCGCAGAAGCTGTTTCTGATGTTCGCCACAGCGTCCGATTCATTCGCAGCAACGCGGAGAAGTTCAGCATCGACCCGAATCGGATCGGCGTCTATGGGATGAGCGCGGGCGGCCATTTGTCGCTCATGCTCGGCACCGCATCAGACGACGGCGATGCGAATGCCAAAGATCCGGTGGACCGAGTCAGTGATCGCGTCAATGCGGTTGTCGCTTATGTAGCGCCAACTGATCTCCGCGTGATGGCAAACGACGCCCCGGATCGATTGCCGGCCTATGAAAAATTTCCCGCACTGAACATCGACACGAAAACAGCCGCAGTCGATTCGCCGTTACTGCATGTCACGTCCGACGACGCTCCGACTCTTTTGCTGGCCGGTGATAAAGATGATCTGGTTCCCATTGCCCACAGTCGAAATATTCAGGAAGCTTTCGAGAAAGCCGGCGTCAACAGCCGCCTTGTGGAATTCAAGGGGGCCGGTCATGGATTTCAGGGCGACGACGCCAAAAAATCGACCGAAGCAATGGTGTCATGGTTTCTGATGCATCTTGCCGCTGAAAAATGATGCGCCTAATCGTGTTCGCTCACGGTACTCGACGGTGCTTATCGTTCCGGGCGTTTCCCCGAGCCTTGGGAATTCGGTGTGCTTGCCGCTAAATTTTGGAGTGCGAGAGGACCGGTGTACGCTACGATTTGGAGGGAAACTCTTTGATTGTGCAGCTCCGGTAAGCCTTTGCAGAATTTTATGACCGTTGTCACCCAGAATACTCCGAACGATGCGATTTCACGACTTCGTATCCGACGTGAAGCCGGGCCGCCGCAACGGTCACTCTTCGGGCGTCTGATCCGATTTCTGTTTTTCATCGGGCTGGTGTTGGCATTAGT
>JAGQQS010000641.1 GCA_020426105.1 Planctomycetaceae bacterium | reverse complement strand
TTCTCTCCGTTGTTTGCGTTTCATTCGCGTGGATTCGCGTCCATTCGCGGTTCCGAATTTTTGTTCTGAACCGCGAATCAACGCCAATGAACGCGAATAGTCGCACCAACGATGCCGCCCATGCGGGCGACGCTGTGATGTATTTTGAATCGTTTAACCCGTGGCCGAAAGGCCAGGTTGTGTGCCATTTGCTCCGGTCTGGCCTTTCGGCCTCGGGTTAAACGGCTGTGTTTTCCCGCATAAAAATGCTTTACAGCGTTGCTCGATGGGGGGGCACAACAGAGCCCCAGAGCGCCGTGTATACGGCGCTCCCCAGAACACCTTCAGGGCTGGAAGCCCGATACATCATCAGCCGGTGGCGCGAGCCACCGGAAATGCAATCGACGGTCCCGTTGAGGCCCGGAGGGCCGACACAAATCCCCGCATCCATTCATTTACCGGGTTTGTGTCAGCCTTGCAGGCCTTTATGTGTGGAGGTCTCACAGGTCGCGACATATCGCGAAGTGCCGCTCGGCAAGCGGCACTTACTTTTCGGCCTTGAAAGAATCCGGATTGAGATCGGGTTCTTGTGTTTCGATGTCGGCGTAAAGTTTCAACAGTTCCTCGGCGCGGAGCAGGGCAAATCTTGCGGCGGTGAGTTCAGATGCTGCCTTTTGAACTTCATCAATCGACACAAATCCAGTTTCGTGCATGTTCCGCACTCGCTCATTCTGCATGGTACGTGACTCAAATGCCAGTTTGGCTTCTTCCACATCCAGCTTCAGCAGTCGCAGTCGCGACTGATATGTCGACCATGCGCGTTTCCAGTCGGGTAACTTGTTGCCGTATTGAGACACTGCCAATTCATCCCGGAGCGATTCAAGCTCTGCCAGTCTGTCCTTCTCTAACGCGTTCGAGTCCAGAAATCCTTTGCGTTTCAGTTCTTCAAGGGACGCTGAAAACCTTTCGATTCTCGACTGTAGAAGCTTCTGATGCCGGAGAAATGCTGTACCAAAATCTCTGTGTTGTCGAAGATCTTTGACAATCTCGCCGGGCTGTGGCCACTGGATGCTGGCACCGCTGTTCCGATGAATCTGCGACGACTTGTTTTCTGCATCACCAGTGAATGCAGGCGGGCCAGGAAGTCCGATCGGCGTGCTTGCGGCAGGCAGGCCCTGAAGTCCGATAGACGTGCTCATTGCTGTTTCGTTCCGCAAACTCGGGCCTTCCTGCGTCGTTTCCACTTGATCTTGACGATGGATAAGTTTCTTTACTCGCTGATCGATAATCGTGTCGCGGCTCTTTTCCCGGGCATCCAGATTGGCCTCGATTTTTTGAAGCTTGAGCCGCATACGTTGAGCTTCGAGTCGCTGTAGCTGTTGTCGCGTATCGAACATCCGTTCCACGATGTATCGCACGGCCTTTCGGTCAGTGTCGAGAATGTCGGAACGTGCATCGCCGTTCAGCGACTCCAATTCGTTCTTTAGTTGCTTGATCTGAGAGTCGAGATCCGGCGTGTACGACGGTGCGTGCAATTGATTCGAATCCGGTTGAAAAAATGAAAAGCCACTGGAATCTGGCTTCTTTTCATTTCCGGATACGGCATCGGCCTGCCACGCGTGCAGCGGATTTATCGCCAGGAGCAGCCACAGTGTGACGAACATCGATGTGATCGTGCGAGGTTTCATATTCAGGTCTCTTGATGAGTGGGAAAATAATGTAGCCGTCTCGCTCCGCCGAGACGAGCCCCTTTGATTTCAACGTTGCGATGATTCAGGGTGGTTTCAGATAAACGTATGATTGGTCCTGCATGTTTAAGTCCTTTACCCGCAGGTCCTGAGTTAATTCATGTCATCAGGGCTGGAAGCCCGCCACATCGTCAGCGTAAGCCACCGGAACAGGAAACATGGAACATTACAGGCCCGCCTGGCAACGCCGTTAAGGATTTCCAAACGACAAAAACTGCGCCCCCTCATCCGGCCTGTCGGCCACCTTCTCCCCCTTTGAAGCAACGCTGTGAAGCGTTTTGACAAGCAAAAAAACAGTAAAATCAAAACGAGTCAAATTGCGATTCAGGCCTGGAAGGCCGACACATCCTTTGCCGGGGCTGTCAGGCCCCGGTAAGAAGCGCTGCGTTGAATCAAAGGCCTGAAAGGCCG
>JAGQQS010000640.1 GCA_020426105.1 Planctomycetaceae bacterium | reverse complement strand
AGTTCCTGCGAGCGCAGCTTTTGATAGAGCTGCGTCAATTGCTCACGTTCCGATTCTGAAACCGGACGCCGCCAGGCTTGATCAGCAAAATCCAGCACGGCCTGCACATGCACTGGCTCCGTATCCTGCAACAGTTTTCGAAACTCATCCGCCCGCTGCATGATGCCTTCACGCATCGGAGTGAAGGCGCTGGGATCGGCATCCTGCGTCGCAAACTGCCACAGTTGTTCGTACGCATCGACGAGTGCCAGGGCGTCCCGGCTGACAAAGTGCATATCGTCCCACAGTCGATTCAGTTCTGCGGTTTCAACATCGTTCAGCATTAACCGCTGCAGGTGTTCGTCTTCCCGGTAGTACAGCGTCAGCGTGACGACCTCATCCACGGGCACGATTTTTGTATAGCACAACGCGGCGGGAAAGAGCTGTCGAAAATCATCGAAATGGCGCAACAGGCGTTCCCGCGACGCACTGCCTTCGCCGACAAGAATCGGCGCGTCGTAACTAACCGGCTTATCACCATCGGACCAGGTCGACTTTCCGCCTGTGATCGTCGCGGAACCAGCCGCGAGACCTGAGACCCGGTCAGGCTTTGACGTCAGAACCTGCAACTGCACCGTTCCTTCTGCCCCTTGTGTCGCATCGAGAACACCGGTAGCGACAAACTCACAGCCTTCCACAATGTCGGCCGGGATGATCACTTCGAGTACTTCAGGAGCCTGGACGCACAGGCTGGCGGCGCCAATCAGCTCCCCATCCGGTCGCTTGCCAAACAGGAGGGGGTCGAGTCCGAAGGCGGAATCGGTTCCGGTTTCGACGGCGGCTGTTTCTGCGAGCAGTTTTCGGCGAACTTCCGCGAACAGCGGTCCACTCAGCGATGTCAATTGCCGATACAGCACGGCATCCGGCGCATCAGCGGCCAGATCACCGATACTGTGCGTCAGCAACGTCTGTAATTTCTCAGCCAGCTGTTTTTTCGCACCAGCGTCGGGCGCGACCTGCCATTGAGCGATCAGCGAACCGGCAGGAATAATCGAATCCGCCCCGCCACCAGCATCAGGTTCACTGTAGAAATGCCAGACGCCCGTGTTACCGAACCGGTCTGCGTGCGGATTGCCGGCAAGAATGTCGGTGGAATTGTCTTTCGCCAGATCCCATTCAGACGCCGCATCATCGTTGGCGGCGATTGTCAGATCGATCGCGGTCATGTCGCACGAATGTTCACCGTCACGCGGTCCGACGATCAGGGACAAGAGGTCTCCCGACTGCACGATCAGGTTCTCAAACGGTCCGAAGGTGTGCTCTTCAGCGCCGCCCGCCGTCCCGCCCGCCAGGCGTTGGCGCGTATTTCCGCGCCGCAGTTCCAGCAGCCAGGTAACACCATTACCACAACCGATATGCGCGCGCTGGACGCGACCTGTCACTTTCACCTCGCCGCTCATCGGACTTCGCCATCCCACAATCACGCGCTGCTTCGGCGACGGATGGACTCCGACACTGTGCGGCCGCATTTCACCTGGTACTCGCGCGACCTCGTCCGATGAATTCGCCAGAACGCCCAGCGCATCCGCACCCACCCAGCCTTTAACGGACGTATAGCCTGCCGTCTGATCCGCCTTCTGCTTCATCCAGGTCTCAATTCGGGCTTCTCCCGCGCCGATGCCAAGATAGGCGAACCATGCGGCCAACACGGCTGGATCAACATGATATTTTGCCGCAAGTTGATCGACCGCCGCGGCCTCTGTCACTCGGGCTTCTGCCGCGGCTTCCAGGCACAAGGCTACGCTGTTCAGCACGGATTCGCGATGAGCATTCAGAGCTGCGACCGCAGAACGCACATCCCGGAGCAACAGATCCGGCTGGCCGGCTGCTGCGAATCGCGGATTCTCCCAGACCACAACGTCGTGCTCATTTCCATCAGCCGCGTCGGAAGTCGCGAGATACAGCGTCACGTTTTTTCCGTCCTGCGGCGCGGGAAGTTTCACGCGGATTTCCTGCCGTGACACAAGTGGCTGCACGGGAACCTGCCATGCCTGCGGGCCATCACGTTTTCCAATATGACCTATCGTTGTGAAACGCCACAAAGTCTGCTGCCACTGGGTGATCATGGCGACGAGTGATGGTGCGTCGTCCGGCTTCGCTTCCCGCCACTGCGCGCGGATCATGTCAAGTACCAGCGACGGTTGCCTGTCATTGAGGGCGTTCCAGAGTGTGGTGAGATATTTTTCGTTGAGCGCATGGTCGCGGGCCACTTCAGCCAGTGACTTTGAGCCGGTCTGCAGGGCGTCGCGTTCAATTAATGTTGTGCGAAGATACTGTTCCAGCGGCAATCTTCCGCCGCCATTTGTTTCAAACTGAATGCCCTGCAGATTGACGGGAGTCGCACCGCTGTTGTCTGTAAATCGAGCATAAAACTTCCGAATCTCGTCCAGTCGCTGATTTGTCCAGTCACGTGAAGTCGTATATGGTGAAAATTCAATGCCGTTTGGAAGCAACATCGCATGACTGGCGATGTCTTTGCCGGCATCCAGGTATTTCTGGATCAGCGCCGGAGACATCACCAGAGCATTGCCGACGTTTGTGAATCCTTCGCCGGCAGCGCTGTCCACGGGAAATTCCCGCGCGGGCTCCAGAGGAACTCCGGTGAGATCCTGAATGGTATAGGTGAACTCGGCATTGTTCAGACGTCGCAGCACAACGGGCCCGGGATCACCGGCATTTGCTTTGGCATCCGCGTCCAGCACACTTCGCACCCAGTTTCGCAGAGCCGCATGTTCCGCTTTCGTCGGCTGTTTTTCCGCATCCTTCGGGGGCATTTCGCCATCATCCATCATCTCCACAACCCGCTGCCAGGGTACGACGTCTCCGCGCATATCCGCCACGGAACGGAATCGTTCCAGATCCAGTTCGCCCTGCTTTCGGGCGGCCGAATGACACTCGAGGCAATACTTTTGCAGCAATCCGGCCTGCGTCGTCTCGAATTCTTTCTGCAGGACGGCGAACGTGGTATCGCTGGAGTCCTCGCCTGAAAATGCTGAAGGACTACACAACAGGATTGTAATCAGAAACGGTGGCAGGAATTGAACAGGCTTCATCTGAAGATCCGGAGTGATGGGATATGTACAAGAGGCAGATCTGCCGACGATTCGACAACGGGTTGATACACCATGCCTCAGAAAAGGGGTCAGGAACCAATAGTGCGGAGCACCCTGCGGGCCATTTGGCTATTGGTTCCT
>JAGQQS010000639.1 GCA_020426105.1 Planctomycetaceae bacterium | reverse complement strand
AACTGATGGCTTCATCGACTTTTGTTGCATGTATCTCATCCGCCTGCTTCGAGCGATCATATCCCAAAAGCCATTTGCTGGTTTCCTGGGCACCTGATCCTCGAATTCGTGCAGTTCGTGAGGCGAATTTCAGAGCTGCCGACTGTTCTCTGCCGTGACAGCCCTGATACACGGGCTCGCGGGACGTTCTGTCGCACATGGCAATTTTTGGCACACCTGCTGCATTGTCCCACCCTGACACATGTTCAGTTTGAGTTTCGAATGGCCGATCGGGCGGTCGATCTGACCGCCGCCCGTTGGGCAGGGTTATAAAGGAGACAAGAAGCCCATGTACTCCCCGTTTACCAGTACATCACCGACCAAGACCATGAGCACTCACCAGAAGGCGCTGGGGGTGAATCTCGATCCAAGGCGCTATGGAACGTTTGCCGAGATTGGTGCCGGTCAGGAAGTCGTACGATGGTTTTTTCGCGTGGGGGGTGCGGCAGGGACGATTGCGAAGAGCATGTCCGCGTACGACATGAAAGTGAGTGATGCGATCTACGGTCGCGCTTCGCGCTATGTTTGCCGGGAACGGCTGGAAGCGATGCTTGATCAGGAGCACCGACTGAATCTTGAACGACTGCGTGATGTGCGTGGCGAAACGACCACATTCTTTGCCTTCGCGGATACCGTAGCGGCACAGGGTTACCGGGGTGGCACAGAATGTCATGGCTGGATGGGGATCAAGTTTCAGGCACATCCGCGCGACGAGGACAGCCAGATCATTATCCACGTGCGGATGCGGGACACCGAGATGGCTCTGCAGCAGGAAGCATTGGGGATCGTCGGTGTGAATCTGATCTACGGCGCATTTGCCTTCAATCACGAACCGGAGCTGCTTGTTGATTCGCTGCTGGATGGTCTTTCGACCTCGCGAATCGAAATCGACATGATCGAATTTTCGGGCATCGCATTTCGACGGGTGGATAATCGACTGATGAGTCTGAAGCTCGTGGAGCTGGGGCTCAGCGGAGCCGCGATGTTTGCGGCCAATGGCTCGGTTCTGCAGCCGTCGGAGTTCTTTTATCGCAAACCCATTCTGGTGGAACGCGGCAGTTTTCGGCCGGTATGTAACGTCAACATCGACATGCTGCGTTGCGCCCACGACAAGTTTTCGCAGCATCCTGATGTCAAAGGAAAGGAAGTTGCGCAGGTGATGGAAATCACGATGCGGAACCTGAAGGCGACCGGCGAAATCGATCGTCGTGACTTTCTGGCGCGTGCCGATGTGATTGCCGCCTGTGGCATGAACGTGCTGATTTCCGACTACTTCGAATACTATCGGCTGGCCGCTTATCTTTCGCAGTGCACGAAAGAACGAATCGCCATCACGATGGGAGTCGGCAGTCTCCGCGAACTCTTTGATGAAAAATATTACACCGCGCTGGAAGGCGGTATTCTGGAATCGTTCGGCAGACTGTTCAAGAATGATCTCAAAATCTACTGCTACCCCCTTCTGGATCAGGGGACAGATGAACTTACGACGTGTGACAGTCTTACCATCAAGCCTGAACTTCAGCACCTTTATCATTACCTGCTGGACCGCGGAGGAATCAACAACCTGGACAACTTCAGTCGGGATTGTCTGAGTATCTTCTCCCGCGATGTGCTCCGGAAAATCGGCGATTGCGATCCTTCCTGGGAAGAGATGGTGCCGAACGCTGTGGCTGAAGTGATCAAACTGCGGAAATATTTCGACTACCAGTGTCACGACACAGGTTGTGTCACGCAGGTTTAGTTGTCCTCGGTCTCTGGCCTCTTTGTTTCATGGCAGGATCCTGTCGATTTGACCGCCATTTCAGGTTGACCGCAATTTCAGGCGGCCAGTGCCCGCGGTCAGCGTCACTTCCGGGCGATGAATAATCAGGACCACAAACAATGTGGGCGTCCAGTAACAGAAAGTGACGCTGCTCCCATGCAGTCATCCATCAGAAAAGTCGTCCTTGGTGTCGTGCTCTTTTCGATGACATGCATTGTGGCGATTGTCGGATACATGCTGGCCGGCTGGACCATGCTGGAAGCCGTGTACATGGTGACGATCACGATCTTTGGTGTGGGATACGGTGAAGTCCGCCCGATGGAAGATCCTGCTCTGCGCGTCTTCACGATGGGGGTGATTATTGCTGGCTGTACATCATCCATCTATGTGATGAGTGGATTTGCGCAGATGATTGCTGAAGGTGAATTAAACCGATTTCTGGGAGCAAGGAGAATGACGCGAGGAATTGACAAGTTGTCCGATCACATAATTGTTTGCGGATTCGGTCGAGTCGGCCGGATACTGGCCGATGAACTTGCGAGGTCAGGTAAGGACTTCGTCGTCATCGATACAAATCAGACTCGCCTGCAGGAGGCCGAAACGGCCGGGATGTTTGTGATTGTCGGTGACGCTACGGAAGAAAGCGTTTTGCAGAGTGCCGGCATTGCGAGGGCCAGAGTTCTGGCGTCGGTGCTGCCGGATGATACGGCAAACGTCTTCATCACGCTGACAGCGCGGGAACTTAACCGTGATATCGAAATTATTGCCCGTGGCGAATCACCATCGACAGAAAAGAAACTTCTGCGTTCAGGCGCCACGCGCGTTGTGCTCCCTGCGGCCATTGGTGCAGCGAGGATTGCGCGGCTGATTACCAAACCGTCCGCAGAAATGATTCTCGCAAACGTCGCACAGCAGGAATCTCTGACGGAAGATCTGGAACAGATCGGTCTGCAAATGTCTGAACTGCGATTGCCCGAAAATTGTGATCTGACCGGGCGGACCCTGGCTGACATCAAATTCGGCGCGGGATTTCAGTTTGTGGTGATCGCTGTTCGCTCGAATGACGGAGTCGTGACCCGCGAACCTCCACTGACTTACACACTTCGCCCCGATGATACGTTGATCGTGCTTGCACATCGCACGATGGAATTGCGTCTGCAGGAGATTGTACGAAACAAGCAAATTATCTATCGCGGTGTTCGTTCATAAATCTCAAATCCCCGGAATCAGAACTACAGTCGCCATGCCCCCCATGGTCACTTCATGACTGCGACCAGTTCCAGGTGCTGCGCAATTCCTCATTGACAACGGCCCCCGTCGGCCACTCATTCCGGGATAGTTTGACGATGCAGTCCGCCGATTCGATGGCCATGTTTTCCATGGCCAGCTTGTCAATCCCCCCGAAGTGCGGGCTTAATACGACGTTATCGAACTGAAACAGCGGATTGTCGGCTTTCGCAGGTTCCTGCTCAAATACATCCAGGCCGGCGCCGGAAAGATGGCCCGATCTGAGGGCATCGACGAGATCCGCTTCGACCACGAGGCCTCCGCGAGCCGTATTGATCAGGACACTGCCAGGCTTCATTTTCGCAAACACCTGATGATTAAACAGCCCCTTTGTTGCTTCGTTCAGAGGACAGTGAATCGATACATAGTCGCTGCGGGACAGCAGCGTATCAAAATCCACCAGCTGTATGCCGTGCCTGGTGACAAAATCGTGATCCGGAAAAGTTTCCGTCGCCAGCACATTCATCTTCATAGCCCGGGCAATCATGGCTGTGCTGCGACCGATTCGTCCGAGCCCCACGATTCCCAGTGTCTTACCACGTACCGGTTCGGTCAGAGTTCTGGGCCACCGTCCTGACCGCACGCCCGCATCATGCACGACGATGCCCTTCGCGACTCCGAGGATCAGGCCAAATGTCGTCTCAGCCACCGATTCATGATTCGCAGTCGGAGTGATCGTGACGGCGATCCCGCGTTTTGTTGCAGCGGGAACGTCGACCCGGTCATAACCAACTCCGGCCCGCGCGATAATTTTGAGCCGTGGAAGCGCCGCAAGAACTTCCGGGGTACAGTATTCTCCCCCGGCGATCAATGCGTCAGCGTCGCTGAGGACGCGAATTGTATCGGCTGCTCCCGTATGTCCGCGAGTGAATGTTTTGTCTTCCGGATACTTGATCGTAAAACCTGCATCAACCAGCATCGGAACCCACGGCCCCGGAACCCCAATCATCGCCTCGGGAGTAATCATCACGGTTGGCATCGGCTGTATTTCGTTGTTTGCAATGGTGAAGGAATTGTCAATGCACGCGGTGCAAATCCACTTTCGGATCTACATCGCGTCCATTGTAATTGCTAAACAACAAATTGTCCCCTGTCCGGACGCTGACGCGCCACTGCGGGCGTGCTGAGCTTCAGATGCAGACGCAGACGCACCCATGCGTCTCAGTCCAGAATCGGAACTTTATAACTTAACACGCCGATCGCCTT
Organism: Planctomycetaceae bacterium; assembly: GCA_020426105.1. Classification (GTDB taxonomy): domain Bacteria; phylum Planctomycetota; class Planctomycetia; order Planctomycetales; family Planctomycetaceae; genus SXXK01. The sequence goes on along the minus strand of JAGQQS010000639.1, from coordinate 518 downwards.
GCCTTTGGCAACACTCCGGTAATTCTCATGGCACATAATGCATTTTTCCATAACAACCGGGATTGCCGTCGCGGCCAGCAGATACTTCCTGTCACCTTCCTCAACGACGGTATCTGTGGCCGATTTCCCTTCAAGGATCTGCTTCACAGCATCTTTCTCAAACCCGTCTTTGGGAAGGTTCTGGTCGTTGTACGGCTCACCCGTGGCATCCACCAGTCGAACTTCGTGCCAGCCCTTCTTTCCGACGGCTTCAAACAGGGCTTTGAAAGCGCTGCCCGCGGCGAGATCGGTGTCGTCATGGACGTAGTGTTCTGTGACCAGAACGATGGCCGTCTTGTAGATGTCATCCAGCATCCGCACCTCTCGTCGCGCCCGCTCAACGGCGGGATCTTTTACGGCCAAATTCGCAGCCGCGGCTTTGGCAGTTCCCGTCTCCCGAACGGCAAAACTTCCAGCGAACACGACCAGACTCAGAATGAAAATAAGAACGGTAGTTTTCTGCAGATTTTTGGACACTT
>JAGQQS010000638.1 GCA_020426105.1 Planctomycetaceae bacterium | reverse complement strand
GCTTCAAAGCTGCACGATCTCCAGGCCAGGTGGGGACGAGATCAACGGCGCACAAGTGGCTTGCACTCACCCGATCATCAGAACGCCAGCGAATAATACGGAACGATTGACACAGTGTTTTCACGCTTTTTCATTGACCGCCCCATCTTTGCTTCTGTGATCTCGATTGTGATCACGATGGTTGGTGCGATCGCGCTGTCTCAGTTGCCACTTGCACAGTATCCGCCGATTGCGCCGCCGACTGTCGAAGTGGGCTGCAACTATCCAGGCGCGAGTGCTCAAACCGTTGCCGAGACAGTCGCCGCGCCGATTGAGCAACAGGTCAACGGTGTTGAAGAGATGATGTATATGAATTCGTCGAGCACCAATGACGGGTCGTATGCGTTGACGGTGACTTTCAAACCGGGAGTGGACCTCAATTTGGCGCAGGTCCTTGTTCAGAATCGAGTCAGTCTGGCACTTCCGTCGCTGCCGGAAGTGGTTCGGCGAACCGGCGTGACTACCCGAAAACGCTCGCCCGACATTCTGCTCACGGTGAGCATCAATTCGCCGGACGGTCGATACGACCAGTTATATCTCAGCAACTACGCCCGGCTGCGTTTGCAGGAAGAATTGGCGCGATTGCCGGGCGTCAGTGAAGTGCGTGTCTTTGGCCAGCGCGATTACAGCATGCGCGTCTGGCTGGATCCGGATAAGCTGGCGGCGCGGGGACTTGCAGTATCCGACGTACTGACAGCCGTGCGCGACCAGAATGCAGAAGTCGCCCTGGGCCAGTTGGGTCAGCCGCCGACAAATTCCGGACAGATGACTCAGTTCCCGTTAACCGTTGCCGGGCGACTGGAAACCCCGGAAGAGTTTGCTGACATCGTAATCCGGGCTACGGCTGACGGTCGTATGCTGCGAATTCGCGACGTGGGACGCGTGGAAGTGGCGGCCCGCGTTGAAGAAACGAATAATCGATTCAATCAGAAACCGACCGTGGGACTGGCCATATTTCAGCTTCCGGATGCCAATGCGCTGGAGACAGCCGATCTTGAAAAAAAAAAAATGGACGAGCTGTCGGTCGACTTCCCGGAAGGAGTCATTTACGAAGCGGGCTACGACACGACGCCGTTTATTCGAGAATCCATCAGCGAGGTCTTCAAGTCACTGCGGGATGCCGTCATCCTTGTCGCGCTGGTCGTGCTGGTGTTCCTGCAGGGGTGGCGGCCCGCTATTATTCCGCTGATTGCCGTGCCTGTTGCAATTGTCGGAACTTTTGCCGCCATGATCGCGGTGGGCTTCAGTCTGAACAATCTTACGCTGTTTGGCCTGGTTCTGGCCATTGGTATCGTTGTCGATGATGCCATCGTGGTTGTGGAGGCGGTTGAACAATATATCGAACGTGGTTTTGCCCCCCGTGAGGCGGCAATTCATGCGATGGAAGAGGTCGCCGCACCGGTAATCGCGGTGGGCCTCGTATTGACGGCCGTCTTTGTGCCATGCGCGTTTGTATCGGGAATTGTTGGCCAGTTTTTCCGTCAGTTCGCGTTGACGATTGCGATTTCGACGGTGATCTCAACGATCAATTCTCTGACGCTCAGCCCTGCACTCGCGGCATTGTTGCTGCGTCCGCGGCATGCAAAACAGGACTGGTTCACACGGCTGCTCAATCTGTTTTTCGGCTGGTTCTTTCGAGCCTTCAACTTCTGTGTGTCCAAATCGATTGGTGGCTATACATTTGCCATCACAAAGCTCCTGCGGGTTCCAGCGCTGGTACTGATGGTTTATGGGGGATTGCTGGGTCTCACATGGTTTGGCTTCCATTCGCTGCCGACCGGATTCATTCCGTCGCAGGACAAAGGCTATTTGGTCTGCAGCATCCAGTTGCCGGACGCAACGTCGGCGGAGCGGACGCTGGCAACTCTCACGAAAGTCGAAACCATTACCCTTAAAATGCCCGGAGTGAAGAATATCAATTCGATTGCCGGCAACTCATTTCAGCTGGGAGCCCGCGCATCGAATTTCTGTTCGATGTTCATCATTCTGGATGAATTTTCAGAGCGTCAGACGCCGGAAACCACCGCCAGTTTTATCCAGACGGCCCTGTTGAAGGAATACGCTGAAAAAATCCCGGAGGCGACAGTCACAATTTCTCCACCGCCCGCGGTTTCCGGCCTCGGCCGGGCCGGCGGAATGAAACTGATGGTAGAGGATCGCGGCGATGCGGGCCTCAGAGCCCTGCAGGACCAGACGGACAATCTGATCAGAAAAGGCAACGCGACGAAGAATGAAAAAGATGAACCTCAACTGACTGGTCTGTTCAGTGCGTTTAACGTTAACGCGCCGCAGTTATATGTCGATGTGGATCGCGAGGCGTGTCTCGCTCAGGGGCTGAATCTTGGCGACGTCTTTGGCACACTGCAGGGCTACCTTGGCTCTCGTTATGTAAACGATTTCAGTATGTTCGGACGAACATGGCAGGTTGTGGTGCAAGCCGACAGTCAGTACCGCGATCGTCCCGAAGACGTCAAAAAGCTCAAGGTGCGAAACCGCAACGGAGCCATGGTACCACTCGGCTCTGTTGCGACAGTTCGTACCATCGGCGGACCGTTGATGATCACGCGCTATAATATGTATCCCGCCACGGCGATTACGGGTAACGTTGTGCCCGGGGTCAGCAGCGGCGAAGGAATTCGCCTTCTGGCACAGGTCGCCAACGCTGAACTCCCGTCAACCATGGCATTCGAATGGACGGAACTGGCATATCTGGAAAGTACATCCGGCAGCACCGGACTGATGCTGTTTGGTTTTTCGGTCGTGTTTGTGTTTCTGGTCCTGGCTGCATTGTACGAGAGCTGGGCGTTGCCCCTGGCAGTGATTCTTGTCGTTCCGATGTGTGTGTTGTGTTCCATCGCGGGAGTGGCATTTGCCAAAATGGACATCAACATCTTCACGCAGATCGGGTTTGTGGTGTTGATCGGCCTTGCCTGCAAGAACGCGATTCTGATTGTGGAATTTGCGAAGTTGCAACGCGACTCGGGGGCGGACGTGTATGAGTCGATTCTGGCGGCCTGTCGACAGCGATTGCGACCTATTCTAATGACGTCGTTTGCATTTATTCTGGGCGTGGTCCCGCTGCTGGCAGCATCGGGAGCGGGTTTTGAGATGCGCCGTGCTCTGGGAACGGCAGTCTTCAGTGGCATGCTGGGCGTAACACTCTTTGGGATTTTTTTTACGCCTGTGTTCTTTTTTGTAGTGGACCGCCTGTCGCATTGGCGGGTTTTCACGG
>JAGQQS010000637.1 GCA_020426105.1 Planctomycetaceae bacterium | reverse complement strand
TGACGCCCTGCCGCTCGCCGGGGGTTGTTTCATTTTCCTCCGCTGGCAGTCTGGAAACGGGGTCAGGACTCAATTGTGCACAGCACCCTTTGGGCCGTTCCGGCAATTGAGTCCTGCCCCCCTTTCCAGACCCACAGGATTGATTCGATTATTCGCAGCAGTGCATGTTGTCTGTGATCTGTATTTGCCGTCGTGTTGCCTTTTGGCAACAAATACTTGAATCCGTGTGTTGAACATCTGTAACCCTCGACGCTACTTGGGTTCGCCCTCTCGCTGATTCAGATTGACAGCGCTGATTTTTAGCAGGTGAGAGGCGGATTTCACGGAGGAATTATGTCGCCAGCCTTACGTCGCTGATTAGAATCAGGCGGCAGCACAGCAGCAGCATGACAGCATCAGAGGAAATTCCGATCGTGTTTCAATTCTTAAAAAAGCATTACGAATCCGGCCAGCGACGAAAGCCCGTTGCACACCTGACATTCGGTGGTTCTCGAATGAGTCAGACGGTGTCCCGTGCCAGTCTGATACTGAAGAAGCAGTTGTGGATCTGGCCGATTATTGCTGTCCTGCTGCTGGCTGCGGTCGGGTATGGGGTGCGTACAGCGATTTCCAACACGATCAGCGACAATCTTCGATCTCAACTCCAGACACTGCTGGACGTTGAAACTGCCATGTTACGTACATGGTTTCGCGTGCAGGAATCGAATGCCGAAAGTGCAGCGAATTCGATTCGTATTCGCGAACTGACGCATCAGCTTCTGAAGACGCCTTCGAACGCTTCCGCGGATCGGACTGAGGCAGGCGGATCCGTGGAAGATCCTCATGCACAGATACTGCATGAGTTATCGCCGGTCATGTCATCGCACAACTATATTGGCTACTTCATTGCGGATCGGGATCAGAAGATTTGTTCGGCATCTTCCCGGGAGCTGGTCGATCGGGTTGCAATACCGGAACTGGAAAGCCTTATCTCCAGAACGTTGAATGGCACAACAACAATCTGCGCTCCGTTTCCAAGTGTCGATGCGATTCGGGACGATCGCGACAAGGTTCGTACCGGCGTTCCGAATATGTTCGTCTGTGCGCCGATTCGGGATGAACGATTTCAGGTCGTGGGTGCATTGGCACTGCAGTTTCGTCCGGAACTTGAATTCACGGACATTCTGCAGCTGGGACGACTTGGTGTGTCGGGTGAGACTTACGCATTTGACAGATCGGGGGTGATGGTTTCGAACAGTCGATTTGATGAAGACTTAATTCTGTCCGGATTCCTTGCTGACCGCAGCGATTCCCGTTCCATCCTGAACATTGAGATACGAGATCCGGGCGTGAATCTGACACGTGGCCTGAGACCGGCCGTCCGGCGGTCAGAACAGCCGTTGACAAGCATGGCGGCGCAGGCCATCTCCGGGGACTCAGGGATCAGTGTTGAGCCGTACCGAGACTATCGGGGTGTCGAGGTCGTAGGCGCCTGGAACTGGCTGGAACCATATGAGATGGGAATTGCCACAGAGATTGACTACGAGGAAGCGTTCCGCCCGATGACGATTCTGCAATGGATGTTCACGGGACTTTATGTCCTGCTGGGGATGAGCTCCTTTGCCATATTTGTGTTCACCGTGATTGTGGCAAAGCTTCAGAAGGATGCGCAGAAAGCCGCCATCGAGGCGAAACAACTTGGGCAGTACGAACTGGATGAGAAACTTGGTGCGGGCGGAATGGGTGTGGTTTACAAAGCACATCACGCGATGCTCCGCAGGCCGACTGCGGTTAAGATGCTGGATATTGACAAAGTCGATGCGGCATCAACAGCACGGTTTGAACGGGAAGTGCAGATCACATGCCAGTTAAATCATCCCAATACGATTGCAATTTACGATTACGGTCGTACGCCGGAAGGTCTGTTTTATTACGCGATGGAATATCTTGACGGGCTGGATCTGCAGCAGTTGGTCGAAAAATTCGGACCACAGCCGGAAGGAAGGGTTATCAGAATCCTCAGTCAGGTCTGTGGTTCGTTGTATGAGGCGCATACCCGAGGACTTGTGCATCGCGACATCAAACCGTCGAACATCATGCTGAATCGTCGCGGCAGTGAACCGGACGTAGTGAAAGTGCTTGACTTCGGTCTGGTGAAAGCGCTGGATGAAGAAAAAGTGGCAGGAATGACTGGCACGTCTTCATTGACAGGTACTCCTTTATATATGTCACCTGAAGCGATTCAGTCTCCACTGGCGGTGGACAACCGGAGCGATCTGTATGCCGTGGGTGCTGTTGGCTACTTTTTGCTGACCGGACAACCTGTATTCTCGGCTTCGAATATCGTTGAGCTGTGCCGCCAGCATGTGGATCAGTCGCCGATGCCGCCATCGCAGCGACTGGGGCGGGGTATTTCGTCCGAACTGGAGCACGCCATTCTGGCCTGTCTCGAAAAGAACCGCGCGAAAAGACCGCAGACCGCACGCGATCTTGCGAATATGCTGGCGCGTTGTCCGGAAGCTCAGAGCTGGACAACCGATGCCGCGGACAGCTGGTGGAGTCGATTTGAAAGGGGACTCGCCCCGGGACACATCAATTCGTCGATGGCGGTGGTGGCCGGCGCCAAGCCCCACTCCACAGAGACCGTTTCTTCTGAAGAGAACGCTGTCTCTCGTCATTCTGCGTTCGAGCAGACGTTTGTTTCCGGCGAGATTGACTGACAGGTCATTCGGTACGTGGTTCATGACGTCGAAAAACTTCCTGCAGCGGATCGGCAGAAGTTTCGACAGTACATCTCTTGGTGAGAAACTCCGTCACAGACGTGCTGCCCATTCCGCGAGAAGTTCGCGATTAATTTTCACATTGTGCCGCGTATCGACCGGCAGATCTTTGTGGAACACAATCCGGCGGATGTCTCGCGTCAGTGGACTTCCGGCCGCCAGGTGCAAAAGTTCATCCGTCAATTCCTGCTGATCGCGGGCGGATGCCGGAAACTTTCCAGACTCAGGTTCAGCGACGATCACTGGTGTCTGATTTCCGTGTTTGCCGATTCCAACCAGGGCACAGCGAAAGATCGCCGGATGATTGTTAAAGATCGATTCACAGCAGACGGAATACATCGGACCGGCAGCACTCCAGACGATGTGCGCCTTGCGGCCACAGAACCACAGTCTGCCCATCTCATCAAAATATCCAACGTCGCCCATGCGATGCCAGAACGTGTTGCCGTCCCTGATTTTGGCCATCGCGGTCGCATCCGGTCGGCGAAAATATTCACGTGTTGCGACTGGTCCACTGACAATGATTTCGCCGATCTGACCGGCAGCCAGACCGGTGGTGTCGTCGATTTCAGCCAGCACTTCAAAGCTGGTTTTAATGATCCGCACCTGCATGCCGTCAAAGACGCGCCCGACGCATGTTCCCTTGCCTGTCGCGGTGAG
>JAGQQS010000636.1 GCA_020426105.1 Planctomycetaceae bacterium | reverse complement strand
AAGGGAGAGAAGGTGGCCGACAGGCCGGATGAGCGACGGGTTTCGCTGTTCTCGGCCATTCAAAATGCTTCACAGCGTTGCCTGACAGGACTCCATCTGCTCCCATGCCTTCGGCAGGGCAGTCAGCAGATCGGACGCAATCATTCCCCGCGGACCAAGTTCCGACGCGGCAATATTGCCGGCACGGCCATGCGCGTTGACACCCAAAGCAGCCGCCTCAAATGACTCCATTCTCTGCCCGAGCAGGGACACGACAATTCCGGTAAGCACATCGCCGCTGCCGGCAGTGGCCATGCCGGAATTGCCCGTTGTGTTTATGAACAGCCTTTCGCCATTCGTAACGACTGTACGCGGGCCCTTGAGCACGACGGTCAACTGGTGGCTTTGCGCGAAGTCGGCTGCCATGGCAATCCGCGTGTCATCGTCAATGCTGATGTTCTGCCGGGTCAGGCGCGAGAACTCGCCGGGATGCGGCGTAATGATGCAGGCGGCGGATTTATTGCGTTTTTCCAGAAGGCCGCTGTCGGCACTCACATTCAGTGCATCCGCATCCAGCACCAGCGGCACGCGGCAGGTTTCCAGAATAATGGCGACCAGGTCCCGCACTGCAGCGCTTTGCCCAAGTCCCGGACCAATGGCGATCGCATCTTTGCCCGCCAGCAGCGCTTCCACGCGATCACGCGGCACGTTGATCAGATGTCCGTCGGCATCGACTTCCAGTCCGGTGGTCATCACGCACGGTTCGTAACCGGCGACGATAGCCTGAATGGATCGCGGCACGGCAGCCGTGACGAGCCCGGAACCGGTACGCAGGGCAGAAACAGAAGACAGACAAACGGCACCGCTCATCCCGCTCGACCCACCAATGATCAGCACTTTTCCGAATGTACCTTTGTGACCGTCCTCTGGTCGATCCGGCAGTACGGGTACGGGTTCGTTTTCAAATTGTTCTGGCATTAAAACGTTGTCTTCTTCAGGGAAATAATCTGACCGTTGGCGTGTGTCCGATCGCATTCAATTTGTGCACATTCACAGCTCGACAGATTTGACTCGTGGATCAATTCACGAGAAATATGTCGATTCGTTCAGCTTTCTGTCGAACTGAATGTTCTGTCAAAAATGCGAAGCGAATAGTACGGACTGCGACTTACCGGCCCGGGATATTGTTCAGGGTATAGTACGCAAAGGCATGCAATAATGGTTCGTGATCCACGCTGAGAAGTTTTGGCGCGGCCAGTTCGTGGACGAACAGCTCACGCAGGCCCGTGACTGTCAGGCGAACGGAAAGTCCGTCTTCAGAAACGACTGCCCCGGTTATTGTCAAATCCTGCCGCTGAATTTCGTCACTGCCGTAAGCCGAATGATAAAGCCATGTGTAACTCTGCATCGTATATGAATTGAGATCGGTGGCAGATGTTTTGTTCACCGGCTTCGTAAATATTAGCTCAAAGCCATCTGGTTTGGCCCGCATCTCCTTGATCTCAAACGGGATTTTGCCGGTCCAGACTAATCGCTGCAGGCCGTACGATGCCGTCCCAAGACTGCTCCAGCCACGATTCGTCAGTCCCACAAACATACTTCCATCTATTCCCTGTGTCATTCGCAGCACTGCCGACGCAAAACCGCTGCGAAACGGGAAACAGGCCCCCTGATACTCGCCATCAATCTTTTCCAGAAACACACGGCTCACACTGGCCTGAGTAAACTCTCCGACGAACAGTTGACCGTCAAACGGCCCAAACTTTCCGCAACTGGCATCCAGCATGATATCGGTCGTGGATTGCCCCATCTTTTTGTACGGGAACCAGACGGCTGGCGGCTTCAGTTGCGGGAAAAGCTGTACCGCGTCAGGGAACGGAACGCCATCCGGTACCGTTTCGACGCCATGGATTGTCGATCCCGGCTGATTCATGGATGCCAGCGCTTCGGCATGATGAAAGAAGGCGCCTTCGCGCATGTGGTGCAGCGTGTTGGTGCCAACCCAATTGCCCTGCTGGTCCGTGTAAAACATATCGCCGGAAGCATTTGCATTGAGCCCGCTGGGGGATCGCATGCCGGCGCAGACCGGAATCAGGTCGCCATCCGGCGTCACCTTCATGCCCCAGCCGCGCCACAGTCCCTGACGATAATTGAGGGCAGGTTCGTGGACGGTACGTTTGAGTTCGTCGCCCTTGAGCCCCAGCCCGATATTCAGCGTAAGCCACAGATTTCCAGCGCCATCCAGCTTCGGGCCGTATGCATATTCATGATAATGGCCCGTCACTCCCCAGCCTTTGGCAACCGTCAGATATTCATCCGCGACATCGTCTCCGTCGGAATCCCGCAACTGTGTCAATTCGGTCCGCTGCACCGTGAACAGCGAATCGTTGTGATACAGTAGTCCCAGCGGTTCATGCAGGGCGGAAGCGAAACGATGATAGGTGACATTGGACGGCGGGTCATCATAGACGCCTGTCAGAATCCAGACTTCACCTTTCCGAATCGCGACGGCGATCCGGTGATCATCCAGAACCGCAATCCCACTGACTTCCAGAGCCAACCCATCCGGTGCCGGCTTCCATGTTTTCGCTCGAGACGCTGTCTGAGCCTGTGAAGTGCTGACTGAGATAATCTTGTAATACTCGTCTTCAGACTGTCGGTCTGGACTTTGCGCATGGGCATGATGGGCCAGAAAGGCGAAGCATGACACGAACAAAATGTAAAACGAACTCTTCATGGGACTGTACAGGACAGAAGAATGCGATCGGTGCGAACCGCGAATGCTAGCGTAAAATGACCCAAACTGCATCCGTCGGCGTCCGTCGCAGCGCGGGGCAGTCGCTGAGAGTTGTCGCAACTGGGGGCTAACTGATACACCGCGGAAGTATCTGCAAAGCACCGTGAAATACCATGCCTACAGTCGCAAAGCGACGACACGCACCATAACCCGGGCGCTTGCTTCAGGTCGCATGATCGCACGGGGCAAAATCCAGGGGACAAGCGGCGAGCCCGTTGACAATACTAATTGGTCTTCCCGTGACTCAAGCGTCACCAAACCACTCGCCGTTGTCAATAAACGGTTCCGGCCACCTTTTTGAGCTTCAAAGTAGCCGTCTCGCTCCGCCGAGACGAGCCCACGAGCTGGCCTTCGGCTCGAGAAACCAACGCTGCTTTTCGATCGACATTGATCGACGAATCTATCGACGAGCCGAACTGCCTTGCCATATTCCCATGCGAGAGACCGGGCTCATCACAGCGGA
>JAGQQS010000635.1 GCA_020426105.1 Planctomycetaceae bacterium | reverse complement strand
GCCGCATGGGATCTGGCATTTCACATGGTGCCGATTGCAGAAATCGACAATCGGTTTGCCCGTGATCAGCTGATCCTGTTTCTGCGTGAATGGTACATGCATGCCAACGGTCAGATTCCTGCGTACGAATGGAATTTCAGCGACGTCAATCCGCCCGTCCATGCCTGGGCGTGCTGGCGGGTTTACAAAAATACCGGACTCCCTGGAAATCGCGACCGATTGTTTCTGGCCAGAACGTTTCAAAAACTGACGGTGAACTTTACGTGGTGGGTCAATCGCAAAGACCTGCTGGGAAGACACGTCTTCACTGGAGGCTTCCTGGGCCTTGATAACATCGGCGTATTCGATCGATCCAAGCCGCTGCCGACAGGGGGGCACCTGCATCAGGCAGACGGCACGGCATGGATGGGCTTTTTCTGTGCGCGAATGCTTACCATGGCCCTGGAACTGGCGAGTGAGAATCCGGCCTACGCCGATATGGCGTCGAAGTTCTTTGAGCACTACATCGAAATCGCCGATGCGATGAATTCGCACGCCGATGTCGGACTCTGGGACGAACAGGACGGCTTTTACTACGATCACCTTTACAACAATGGCGAACATATACCGCTTAGAGTGCGTTCGATGGTGGGCGTAATTCCGTTGTTCACCGCCATCATTCTCAGCGACCTTGTGATCGACAAGTTGCCGGGTTTCCACCGGCGCATGGAATGGTTTCTGGAACACCGCAGCGAGCGACTTAAGAATATCACCTTTATGCAGCGCTCCGCCGCGGCCGATGAGACGCGCCCTGCCCGCGGGCTGCGACTTCTGGCCATCCCGACCCGCGAGCGAATGGAACGAATTCTTAAGTATCTGCTGGACGAAGAAGAGTTCCTTTCTCCCTACGGCATCAGATCCATGTCAAAGATTCACGAAAAACATCCATTTGTGTTCTATGTGGACGGACATGAACATCGCGTCAGCTACGTGCCAGGGGATTCGGATTCATCCATGTTTGGCGGCAACAGTAACTGGCGCGGGCCGGTCTGGTTTCCCCTGAATTATCTGCTGATCGAAGCGCTCGAACGTTACGACGAATTCTACGGCGAAGATTTTAAAGTGGAATGTCCTACGGGCTCAGGCGTGATGATGACGCTCGGGCAGGTCGCGGAAGAACTCATGCGGCGACAAATTTGCCTGTTCGAACCTGATGCCGATGGAAACCGACCATGCCACGGAAAAGACCCGCGATTCCAGAATGATCCGCACTGGAAAGATCTACTGCTGTACCATGAATACTTCCATGGGGAGACAGGGAAAGGCATCGGGGCCTCACACCAGACCGGCTGGACGGCACTTGTAGCTCAGCTCATCAAGAAACTGCATCGCCGACAAATGAAAGCCAATGCGGCTGCTCAGGCAGAAACGTCCGGATAACACACAGCCGCTCACTCAACCGTCCCGGCTCAGCCGCATTCCAGAATCCAGACCGGCACATGACATGTATCCCGCAGCCTTGCCGCTGTGAATCGTGCGTCAGACAAACAATTCGCGACCACATACACAGTCGAACCGCTCCCGGACATAAATGCCGGGCGTCCCACGATCCGTGGAATACGCTTCAAAAAAGCCGCCATCGATGAGTTCAACTGTGCTGCTGCAAAAACCAGACGATTGAAAATGAGAGCGTTAAGATCGCCGGTCCCGGTTCGTAAAGATTCCGTCAGCGGCGTCGATGAACGCGGCGAATCCGAAATCTGCACCCGGCGGAAAACACCAGCGGTTGAGTTTCCAGCCTTCGGGCGGAGGGCGACAAAGTACAACTTCCGCGCGACCTCGATCGGTTCGATTAGCTCCCCGCGACCACGACATACCGCTGCCGGCACGCCACTTAACAGAAAATTTATATCGCTGCCAAGAGTGGCGGCGATTGCATGCAGTTGTTCGTCGCTGATGTTCACTTTCCACAGTTCACGGCAACCAATCAGTGCCGCTGCCGCATTACCTGAACCACCACCCAGTCCGGATTCCGGAGGAATGTGTTTATTCAGAATGATGTGTGCACCAGCCGACGTGCCTGATAACTGTCGCAGTGCATGAGCCGCCCGCAGAATCAGATTCGAGTCATCGGTCGGAATCGCGCTCCGCATTCCGCTGGGTGTTGCATCGCTCAGGCTGAGCACAATTTCAGAACTGGCCGCAGCGCGAAACGTCAACTGATCGCAAAACTGAGTCCGAAGCATCACGGTCTCCAGTTCATGAAAACCGTCCGCGCGTTTACCACGAACTTCAAGAAATATGTTCAATTTTGCCGGGCTGTCGAGCGTGAATTGAGACGCGACGGAAGCAAAATTTCCGCCGCACATGAATCCGTGCCCCTCGCGACAGAATTGCTGTGCACCTGTCATCCGTCACCGTTCCCGCACAAACAGTCTGTTCAGGTAAGCCGCTGTCACGGCAGGAGTTGTCCGTGTTGAATGATACGGCGTCGTTTTACTCTTGCAATGTCGGAACAGCGAGTGATCTCTGCATGCGGCCATCGGGCTTAATCGCCGACGATGCCGATTAGAATCAGGAATAAGATGCCGATTGCAAGCGAACATATGTGCCACCAAAGGCGCGAACGGCCTTGGCAGGCTCGCCATTGAGTTCGAGCTGTCACACCTGCACCGACGAAAACAAATAGCAGCATGATCATCAAGTACGGAAAGCGCCAGTCGCCGCTCGCAGTGGCTCGATCTGACAGAGTGCCAATAGCCATGCC
>JAGQQS010000634.1 GCA_020426105.1 Planctomycetaceae bacterium | reverse complement strand
CGGTGGGGTAGAAGAGGATCTCCGCGCCGCTGAGCGCCGTTAACCGGGCCGCTTCCGGATACCACTGATCCCAGCAAATGCAGACTCCTACGCGAGCAAACTTTGTTTTGAATGCGAGGAAACCCAGATCACCGGGAGTGAAGTAGAACTTTTCGTAGTACAGCGGATCATCAGGAATGTGCATCTTTCGATACAGACCCGCGGTTGAACCATCCGCGTCCAGCACAACGGCAGAATTGTGATACAAGCCGTGGGTCCGCTTTTCAAAGATCGGCGCGACAATTACTACGTCCAGTTCACGTGCAATCTTTGCCAGGGCTTCCGTTGTTGGGCCCGGGACAGGTTCTGCTAATTCAAAGTTGGCGTGGTCTTCAGTCTGGCAGGGGTACTGCGTGTTAAAGACCTCCTGAAGACAAATGACTTGAGCACCTGCGGCCGCGCATTCCCGTATCTTCTGAATACTGCGATCCAGGTTTTTCTGTGGGGTCTCTTCACACGTCGTTTGAATAAGGCCCACGCGAACTTCGTATCGGGAACTCATCGTTGATGCATAATCCTTGAAAACACCGCAACAGAATCCGGGCGATTACACTTCAGAACAAAGAGTGCTGCTCACCAGTTATCGCAACAACCCCATCGAAAGGGTTAATGTGAAGGATAGCGAATTTGCGGCCGATTGCAGCGACGATGGCCATCGCCCTGTGAACTTCCCGCAGAACTTTTTATCGCTGCTGTTCATCACATTCTTACTTGCCGCCGAACTCGATGAATGTCGCATTTTGCAATCTGCAAGAAGGGTGGTTTTTGATCTGATCACATTAGCGCGTAGAAAAACACGGCTCAATAGTCCGAAGACATTTGAGCCGTGTTTCCCGAAACAGGAGGTTCAGTTTAAGGGACGTGAATTGTTGGTTTCGGTTGAGTTGTTCGTTGCAGGTTGCGGATTGCAGGTTTGAATTTTCGAGAAAGGGATCAGCAGATGTAGTGTGATCGGATGTTGGAAAATTCGAACTTGAAATCGGCGGAATGATGTGGAAGGGACGTCCACGGGGCTCGGCGACAGGCTCGAGCCCCTGTGACGTGACTGATTCGGCTTAGTAGCTTGTGTTGCCGTAGCCGTATGACTTTTCGCCGTGAGCACCACTGTTGCAGGTCAGGTCAGTCTGGCTGTCGCATTCGTCAGCGAAGTCAAGGAACGTGCTTCCGTACACTTCGCCTTTCTTGCCGCTGGCCAGGGTGTAGTAGTAAGTCTGGTTGATGCTGCCGATGGCTGAGCCGACATCTTCCAGTTCTTCGTTGACGCCGTATGAGAGTTCGGTCAGGCCGACGATCATTCCGAGCACGGTGATGGTGCCGATCAGGACCAGTTCAGCAGAAACAACAAAGCCATTTTCATCAGCAGAAAGTTTGTTCAACAGGTTCATGGTCAGGTTCTCCGGTTTCAATGGGTGAACAGAATTTGGATGTGTACAGAACAGTTAGAGAGCAAAGTCAGTTTCAGAAATCAAAGTCCTGGCAGCATTCTGCATAAGTCTTGTTGCCAGGTGTCGTGAAGATTAGTAAGACGCCTTTTCCGGATGGCTGGTCGAGTTACAGTTGATATCGCAGGCGTTGTCGCATTCATCAGCGAAGTCAAGGAACGTGCTTCCGTACACTTCCCCTTTCTTTCCGCTGGCCAGTGTGTAGTAGTAGGTTTGATTGATGCCGCCGATGGCTGAGCCCACGTCTTCGAGTTCCTGGTTCACGTTGAAGCTCAGTTCAGACAGGCCAACGATCATTCCCAGGATGAGGATGGTTCCGACAAGGACCAGTTCCGCAGACACGACAAAACCGTTGTTGTCATTCTTCAAAGCATTCAGCAGGTTCATCTGAGCATCTCCCGTTTCAATTTGAGCAACCGTGATTGTTTCAGGATCAGGTCGCTTGGTGCTTGCCTTGGTCACTTTGACGTTTGGCTGATGCTTAACCTGTAAAGCACGCTGGATGCCAATCGACAAACGGCGTCAAGAAAGCTTTACACAAAGCAGTCTGATGGAAACATAACTCGTTACGCATCAATGCCTTGTGGAGATTCAGAAAAACTTACACCGTCAGCACCAGGTGTAAACGACGTTCCGGAATGCCGTTGCCCAAAAACAACACGACTCAACGAGAACTCGCCAATTCCGCATCTAAATCCAAAGCACACAACTACTTAAACAAGCCGCAACACAACCACATCAACCGATGCCAAAACGCAACGGTTAAAGACGATGTTTGGTCAGCGAGGCCGGAAGTGTCCGATACAGGTTGGCGATGCACGTCAGAAGGAGGCGCCTACGGAATTATTCGGCGGGCAGTTCGGTGATCCCAAAGCGCTCTTCGAAATCGTGGCCGCATTGCCAGCACTCGTCGAAGGACGCGCCGCATAGTTCCCTGCAGCTGGGGCATTGCCACGGACCGTGGGATGCGGACGCATTGGCGGCGTGAAACTCAACCAGCAATTCGGCCGCACGTTCGGCATCGTCCGCCGGCACCTGCAGTTGTACGTCCTGAGCAGCGACCACATGAGTCAGCATGTGAGCCAGCGCGTCGCCAGCTAATGTTGCCTTGATCCCATTTTGTGTCAGCCAAAGCAGAGCCAAAGTAGCGTTCAGGGAATCCATGAAGGACTCTACGACCACCGGATTCCTACTATCCATGCTGTCTTTAAGATCATCTGTCATGAATTGTGTCCCTTGCAAAGATGAGGCATTTAGCCAGCCCACTGCTGGTGGTGTGTGTTAGTCAGACCGCACGTTTGAGTTAACCAGGTGGCTCCACAGTTAACGTATGATCACATTTGTCGAAGGTTTAAGAAAGCTGCGGATCATCGGAAAGCTGCAATCTCAGGAAGCAGTAGAAGATGCTCGAATGGCGAGTTGTGATATCCTGCTCCGAGGGCTAAATATCGCCGAGGCACAACGAGATCACGATTCGTCAGGTCGGGTTGGGTCGGGCCAGGTGAGAGTGAGCCTGCAGCGGACAACCAGGGTTTTGCTTTTTCATCGCTGCAACCCCGGGCGGTCACAGGGCACACATTTTGGCGAGGATTGATTTAGACCCCGCGAGTAGCAGACGAGATGCAGGTGAAGACAACATTACGCAGGACCGCGGTCGTGACGAACAAGGTGTAGCCGGGGTTCAGGCTTCGAAAGCAGTTGGTGGAAAAGACGACATGAGTGACAGGAAAACGGCAGTTATCTTGGTGAGCGGGGGGCTGGATTCAGCGACCGTGCTGGCCATCGCCCGGCAGCAGGGATACGAGCTGTGCGCAGTGTCTTTTGATTACGGTCAACGGCACAGGTTTGAACTTGAAGCTGCAGAAAAGGTGTGTGCGGCGAATGATGTGAAGGAGCATGTGGTATACAAATTGGACACCAGTATCTTTCGCGGGTCAGCGCTAACGAACGATATTGATGTGCCGCACAATCGATCGGTTGATGAAATGTCAGGCGGAATACCCGTCACATACGTCCCCGCTCGCAATACGATTTTCCTGTCAGTTGGCCTCGGGCTGGCTGAATCCATCGGAGCCAATGACATATTTATCGGCGTCAATGCTGTTGACTACAGCGGTTACCCCGACTGCC
>JAGQQS010000633.1 GCA_020426105.1 Planctomycetaceae bacterium | reverse complement strand
ACGGCCAGACAAACTGTTGTGGCGATGCGTTAAGCCGAATATCGATTGTTGTCTTGTTCATCTGTTAGCTTCAGTGTTCTGCTGGACGTAGTCGATGCCGCGGAGACTGGCTTGAACAGAAACTTTCCAGGCATTGAGGACGGAGGTCATTGCTGCCACCCGTTCGGGATGTTCGGCAGCGAGATCAGTAGTTTCCATCGGGTCCTGGGATACATCATAAAGGAGCGTCAGGAGCTGATTGCCTTCACGCTTACCGTTCTTGTTGCGAGCAGGTTTCGCGTTCGTGTGCAACTTGTAAGGCCATTCGAGCAACGCCGCATGGCCAGCATGATCATTCGAGTGTTTCCAGAAAGGAATCGGTTTGCTTCGCACTTCGCTCTGGCGATCGAACAACGGCATCAGGCTGACACCATCGAGCGGCTGAATCTGATTGTCTGCCGCGGTACTTGTCGCAGCAAGAACGGTTGGGTAAATGTCGAGCGTTGAGCACGGCATCTCACTGATGAAAGGTTTCGAAATCCGGGCAGGCCATTCGACGATGCACGGAACCCGCAACCCGCCTTCCCACAATGAACCTTTTCCACCTCGCAGATTGCCCGTGGATTTCGGTCCGAACGCGCCGCCATTGTCACTTGTGTACCACACCAGTGTGTTGTCGGCGACTTTGAGTTCACGCAGAGCCTCTCGCACGCGACCGATGCTGCGATCGATCGCGGCAATCTCGCCGTAGTAGTTCTGCTCCTTTTCCGGCAGTCCGCGATAGGCCGCTTTGTCGGCGGGCAGCGCGAGGTGCGGAGAATGCGGGGACCCGAACCAGAGCACAGTCAGAAATGGCTTGCCTTCGCTCGCCTGTCTGCGAATAAACTTCAGAGCCTCATCCGTAGTAACGTCTGAGCTGTCCCCGTGAAACTTCTCCGGCACTCCATTTCGTCCCAGTACAGGATTAAGATCGAAGAAGTTATCGGCAGAAACCCACTCATCGAAGCCCAGCTTACCAGGCGAAAGCGGATCATTCGACAGGATAGCGCGTCCATCGCCATCAACGGTATTCTTGTTGCCATTTTTTCCGTTGAGATGCCATTTTCCGAAATGCCCCGTCGCATAACCGCCCGCCTGTAAGACTTTTGCTACCGTCAGTTCCTGAGCGCGAATTGGTGCGCCGGGGCCAAAAGTGCCATAGCGGAGCGGATGTCGTCCGGTCATCACACTCGCTCGCGTGGGTGAGCAGTTAAAATGGGCTGCATAGAAGCGGTCCAGGCGCAACCCGCATTTCGCCATCTCATCAAGATTCGGCGTTTTGAGTTCAGGGTGCCCATTATAACCAGTGTCTCCCCAGCCCTGATCGTCAGCCATAATAAGGATGATGTTAGGCTTTGACTGGTTGTCAGCCAGAAGTGAACTTACTGGTATGAGCAGCAGGACAATGATCCGAGTGATGTGTTGCATGACAATTTGCTTTGAGTCAAAACAGTTGATGGTAAGATTTTTGAAAAGACTTGTTACTGGCACTTTTAGAATCCCGACCTGTACCAGAGCGGTCGGATACCGGCTGTTACGGTGTCTTCAGCTGACATTCAGGAGATTGCATTTCGGGAGAATAAAACTTCCACCGAGCAATAGCAAATATTGCATCGGCGTATTTTAATCGCGGAAGATCGCGGCACCACAGGAGACAGATATAACCTTCGAGCCAACGATTTAAGGGATAACTACGGGCCATTCGTCCGCCCAACCGATGTCCGCAACAATTTGATTTACGACGGTTCAAACTGCCGTCAGACTACGCGGTCGAAATGACGACAAATATCCTTTTACGAAGCTGCCAGAGGCACTGCGACCTCAGCGCGAAACGGCTCCTGTCCAAGGTCACTCAGGTGGGCGTGTCCTTGGTTGCTAAAAAAGCAGCAAGCAACGGACGATTCGACCCAAGTCAGCAACGCCACCGGATTATCTGCCGCAGGGCTTTTCGACTGAACCGGAATCCAGCACTCACGAGCATGGCCAGAAAGTACGCCCAGCTTGCCATCAGTTTAGAAGACACCTGCGGATCTTGTCACCAAGTCGTTCGAGGCTGCGGTGCATGCCGACCGAAGCGTGTTTGGTCTCATGCTACCGATCCGCCTTCGGAACGCACAGAGACCATTTGCTTTGGCAAGGCTGCAAATCATGCAGCACTAACCCAGGGTCACTGAAGTGGTGAGAACGTGCCCCATGATCCGAAGAAGTTTATCATTGACCGGACCTGCCAAAATCCACAGATCTCCAAAACTGCCGCAGACAGACGGATGGCCCCACGACGTCGCTCCCGCTCAACGCCGCCGCGCTATCCTTCGATCAACCTGATTCTGGTCAAGGTAGCGAAAAGTCGCGAAGTCCTTTCCACCAAAATGCCAAAAGGGAACATTGTACGAAAAGTACAACGTCCCCCTGTTCAGCATTTCCAATGCCGGCCAAATTCTCTCGCAATGCCAACATTTCGTGGCTCTATCGGAGCTTGCCTAATACCCCCGATGAATCCAATCTTACACCTGCAGCATTCGCAGAAGGAATGTTCCGTGCGTGTCCAGGTTGAAAACGTTCAGTGGATCCGGGTCGAAATCGATTGGCCCAGAATACGCACCGACGATATTAACTGCGCCCGTGGAGTCCAAGCTGATCCCCGCACCGCCATCATACCCGGTTCCGCCAAACGTTTCAGCCCAGCTGAAGCCACCCGCAGAGGTGAGTTTTAACACATACGCATCGCCGCTTCCTGCCGTCGTCCGCGTGTAGCTGCCTGCACTTGGGTCCAAATCGACTGTTCCAAAGAAAGTGCCTGTGGCATAAATGCTACCGTCAGTGCCCACAGCTAAATCGTTCACAAATGTGGTGCTACTCGATTCGAGAGCCCGCGCCCAGACGAGCCCACCTTTGCTGTTCAGCTTGCTGATGAACCCACCACCGATTGTTGGCAAAGTGGTTGTCCCGCGGCCAGAGTCGAAATCTACGGAGTTGTGATATTGCCCCCCGACCACGACGTTACCGCTGCCGTCCAGCGCCACGCTATTTACATAGGAAAGTCCGCTCGTTGAACCAACCGTCTGACTGACAAATGGACTGACCCAACTATAATTTCCAGCAGTGGTCAGCTTGAGAACAAACCCGGAATAAGCGGAGTAGCTCGATCCGCTGGAGACATTGTTTGTTTTGTTACCAGGGTCGAAATCCACTGTTCCCAGGAACGATCCGGCCACAAATGTGTTGCCACTCGAATCCACTGCGAGACCTCCGGATGGCGTCCCTGATCTCGTGGCAATCGACCTGGACCAGACTTTGATACCAGAGGAATTGAATTTAATGATGTCGGAATCATAAGTTAACGTGTAATAGTTCGGGGCGCCAGCATGAAGCCCACTGGTGTACACATTCCCGGCAGAGTCAACTCCGACGCCTTCTGCGAGATCAGGACCGGTTGTACCCCAACTTTTGGCCCATTGAAACACTCCGTCGCTTGCGTTGAGTTTGGCGACAAACGCATCCCGGTCTCCCGCAGCCGAGGCTGAGAGCGGAGCCGCCGAGCCAAAGTCTGCCGAACCGGTGAATGTGCCAACGATATACACGTTTCCGCTACCATCCAAAGTAATCTGGACGCCACTGTCTGTGCTTAATGAGTTTGTAACACTTCCACTGACGATTGTGGCATCGCCACCCATCCGCTGAGCCCAGGCAAACGTACCGTCCGCCTCATACTTAGCGACGTACGCATCATAATTTCCTTGCGCAACGAGGTTGTACGTCGAGTCTGCCGCTGCGTCAAAGTCAACCGTGCCCGAGAATGTACCGATGACGTATCGGTCCCCGCTTGCATCGGTAGCAACATCGTTAGCAATGCAGCTCCCGTCAGGGCTCCCAAGACTCACGACTCCGCCGAACGAGGCCGAAAGCAGCTCCCTGGACTCCATGACTTCCGCAGCGCACGCATAACGTCGTTTCGCGCGACGGCGTTGACCGGCACGCCACGGTGGCGAGATCCCTCCCGTGGTACCGAATAAACGAATCAGGCATTGAGATAAGATGGACGTAGAAGCAAGCATGGTATTCTCCCTGGAGCCTGCCTAAAATAAAAACGCCAACCGCGGCGCGCAAGCTATGCACTGCGGGACGTTGCGGCCGGTGAGACTCGTGGTGCCAACCTTGTGCTCACCGGCCGTGTTTTCGTTGATTTTACTATTTTGAAGGTCGGTCGACTTAGCCGCCGGAGCTTACCCCTTGTTGAGTGCCATGACTCACCAACCAATCGTTGAATTAATCCTCAAATCTTATCCCTACCGTGGTTACCAACGGAGGCTGCATTACTTGGACCCCGAATGTTGTGACGAAACCAGGGCATTGAGCACCGTCCGAGCCTCATGCTGCAGTTGTTCCAATGCGACGCGCTGATACCAGTAGGTAGGTTCAGGCTGATTAAACATCCTGGATTGGACCGCCGCAGGTTGCGCGAATGTTCTCTCCGTGTAGGCTTCGGCTTTGTCGCACCACTTCCTGGCTTCCTGATAATGGCCCAAATTATGATGAGCCATCGCCGCCATATACCATGCAGTCCCTGGCAAAACGTCATCGAAGGCATCCGCATTCAGTTCGAATTCTTCAAGGTTAAAACTGACCCTGGACAAAGGCTCGATCGCCTCTTCGACGTGCCCGGTGCGGTACAACAATGCACCCAGACTCAGCAGATAAATCGGAAGATCTTCGTCGTCCGGATTTCTTACGACTGCTTCGCGAAGCACCGGCGCTGCGGATTGAAGATCAGGCAGGCTATCGGGCATGAGCGCAGCGATCCACGCTGCGTCAGTGGCTCGTGCTCCCAGCACATCGTCCCGGGTTTGCTCGAACATCTCCTGACACAACTGCTGATATTCGGCTGTTTGTCCCAGCTTCAGGTAAACCATGGCGACTTCATATTGATAGTGAGCGTCTTGCTTCAAGTTGAACACATGCAAAGCGTCCGTCAGAGCAACTTTCCAGTCTCCACGTACCGCGTAGAGATTCACACGGTCTCGTAGAAATGTGGCGTTATCCGGCTCGAGGGCGATGGCGACTGACAGATCCACGAGCGCTTCGTCCAGTTGGCCCAGACGCGTGTAGAGCAACCCACGCAACCATCGATACGACGCTCCTCCCGGAGCTGATTCGATCGCGAGGGAGATCTGTACGATTGCTCCTGCCAGATCCCGTATGTCAATTAGCTCGCACGTGAGTGCTTCGCGCATGCGTGCATTCTCATTCGTGCGACCAGCCCCAGTGAAGTTTTCGTAACCGGCGGAGGCGTCCCAGGCAGAGATTCGCCCCGCGACATCCGCCGCTGCAATCACCCGGCCGTTGGAGGACCATTTCACTGCCGTCAGGGAGTTCCCGCGATCCACTAACGCGCACAATTCGTCGCCTGTCGCGGGATCCCAGATTTTTAGGGCTCCGTCTTTGCCTGCGGAGGCAACTCGTCGGCCATCGGGGCTCCAATCGAGCGCACGAATAATTGTCCGGTGCAACGGCGCCCTTGCCACTGGGCGTCCCGTGGCGATCTCCCAGACCATCGCCAAACCGTCTTCATTCCCACCAACTAGATGCGTCCCATTGGGATGCCACGCGACAGAACTCGCGGGTACGCGTTCGGATCCGAGCCGCAATCTCCACAGTCGTGTTTGCCGTTCCACATCAAACACATGTACAAACCCCATGTGCATCGTATATCCGTTATCGATGGGATCTCCGCGTCCGGCCACGGCCAGTCGAAT
>JAGQQS010000008.1 GCA_020426105.1 Planctomycetaceae bacterium | reverse complement strand
CGGCGATCAAGTATGTTGTCGGGACCTGCCTGTGGCTGCTCGTGATTTTCTATCTGTCATTTTGCGGTCGGGGAGGCTCGGCGCATGAAGATTGAAGATTGTATTGTGACGGTTGAGCGGCGTTCTGTGGGCGGCTGTCTGGACCTCGCCTTCGTATTCGCGAGGGAATTCTGTGGGCCTCTCTTTCGCCTGTGGCTGATCTGTGCGGTCCCGTCGTGTCTGCTTACCTGGCTGATTTCGTCCATGGCAGCCGGGATGTTAATCTGGACCCTGGTCATCTTCCTGTTTTTCAGTTCCGTCTTTAGCGCACTGCTGGTGGCCTGTATCGGACCGCAGGTATTCAATGTGCCGATTTCAGTTCGGGCTTCGCTGATGACGTGGCGGAAACGCTTTTGGGCATGGTTACTGCTGAGTTTCGTGATGCGGTTGATGCAGGCGTTTACCGGGTTCTGTTTTGTTGTGCCATCTGTATTTGTCACCGCGTATGCAGGGCATATGCCGGAAGTTTTGTTGCTGGAGCAGGCATCGTTGAACAGTGTAACACAACGACTCAGCTGGCTGGCCGGCGGTAGTGGCTACACACGCAATCTGGGGCGAATGCTTGGATTGATGACGTTTTGGGCGATCCTGTCAATCGGGCTCTTTATGATTCTGGACTTCCTGGCGACGACATTGTTCAATACGCCGATCTTCTTCAGAATTATGTTTGACAGTTCCCGGGACCGGGGCGAAGTATTTGGCCAGCTTCTCTACGACAGTCCCAGGGTCCTGACGGCCATCCAGCTGACATTGTGGATCCCGTATCCAGTGATGCGACTCGCATGGTTCTTCTGCTACCTCGATCAGCGAATTCGTAACGAATGCTGGGACTTACAATTGCAGTTTCGCGCAGAAGCAACACGTCTGGAGGAACTGGCCATATGACCGACAAATCGCTGGCAGCGGGGACGACAGCAACGTCGTTAAGAATTGTTTGCAACAGAATTCGTCAGAATTCTTATGCGCAGCGCCAGCTTTGGAATTCTTGCGACATCCGCTACCGAAAAACCGGCCGATTTTCAGCTCTGAAAATCCTTAACGGCGTTGAGGCGAGCGGCAGGAAGGTTGCAATGTTGTGTTGGATGGTCATTGTTGCGGCGACCGGGCTTTCAGCATTGGCACAGGACGCGATGCCATCCGGGGGGATGGACAGCTCCAGAATCGATCAGGTTGGTGAGCAGGTGATGCAGGGCCACGAATTTCGGTCCGTACGCCGCACGGTCCTCGACAAAATCCCGGATACGGATGTGGATCGGGGCTTTCTTGAGGGAGCTCTGGATTGGCTGGGGCAGCAGATCGGCAGTGTGTTTGATGCCATTGGCAACTTCTTCGAATGGCTTTTCAGTGGTTTTAAGAGCCCGGCCGGAGCTCCCAGGCCGCCTTCCACAGCCCGATCCGGAAGCTTCGACTGGAGCTTTGGCCTCGGTTCGTTGTCAGGCGTCTTCACGATTGTGGTGATCGTGCTGATCGCGATACTGCTGATCCTGATTGTGGCCATGATTGTCCGATCAATCGATGCCCGAAAACGTGGAGATAAAGCACTGCTTTCAGATTCGGGTGATGTCTTATCGGACGTCACGACACCGCCGGGTGAATTGGCGGCGTCCACGTATGAATCCCGCGCACTGCAGTTTGCAGCGGCGGGGAACTATCGCGCTGCGATTCGGGAACTGCTGTTGGGCAGTATGAGCTGGATCGAGCGGGCTGGAATGATTCGCTATCGCCGGGGACTGACAAACCGCGACTATGTCCGTTCCGTCTGGCGACGCCCCGACAAGCGTCAAGGATATCTGACGACTGCGTCCAATTTCGAGTTCGTCTATTTTGGTCGCAGAACCCCCACGGCAGAAATGTTCGAAATGTGTCTTGCCAGTTTTCAGGGAGCTTTCAGTGAAGAAGAAACGCCGACTACTGCAGTCTGACACATTCTGGGGATTGTCGGCAGCAATTCTGGTTGTCCTTCAGTTCTGGTGGCTTCCGGGCGAAGATGGTTCCGCCTCGGATTCATACAGCACGACCGTCGATGGTCAGTTGGGGTTGTATCGCACACTCAGTGAATTATTTCCGAAGGTGGAACGAGACGCACTGCGCGTCGTCCCGCCAGAACCGTGCTGTCTCGTCCTGACTGCCCCCGATCGTTACCCGAATGAAAGGGAGCAAAATGAGCTGTATCAATTCGTCACGGATGGCGGCACGCTGGTCTTCGCGCCGAACTGGGGGCATCCGGACTGCGAGATTCCCTCGCTCCATATCGGAACACAGGATCGGCACCGTAAAGATTCGACGACCGCCACTTCGACCAGCTCATCCGGAACGAATGCCTCTGGTGCGACTTCGCTGCCGGCGGAGGCTGCCGAACCGGATTCGAAACTGCAGAGCGAATTAGAACAGGAGTCAAAATCTGCCGCTGAGCTTGAAATGGATGCGATCCCGCCAAACGGATCAGCCGAATCGTCAGACGGGGTAAAGTCATCCGATGGGGGTAAAAAAAACGACAGCGATGGACTTGATTCACCTGAGGATCTGCTGGCGAAAACGCCGCCCGGCCTGGTAGCCCCGCCCGTACTCAACCCTTCTCAGGAACAACTCGAAGACGCTTCACACGCCGGTGAAACCGTAGACGTCGTCGGAACTCTGGTGGAAGGTTCGGTTCAATGGCACACCTCCGCGGACCTCGAAGTTCCTGAATATCTGGCAACCGATACGCTGGTTACATCCGCGTCGGGGGATATTGAAGTGGCGACATGGCTGATCGGCAGCGGGCGTGTGATCGCATGTTCCAGTGCCGACATATTTTCGAATCGCAGTATGCTGTATGCCGCCCCGAGGCGGCTTGCGGTGAGACTTGTAGAATTGGGAGTGCGGCACGGCGACGAAGAATTCGGCCCGGAGACTGCGATCGTTATCAATGAGTATTTTAATGCGAGTGACTCCTATGCCCAAACCGGTGTCTTGTTCAGTCCATCCCTGAGAATCGGAACGCTGCAGCTGATTCTGGTAGCCGTGCTCGGTATTTGGCTCGCATTTTATCGGTTCGGACCAGCGAACGAAGTTTCAACATTGCAGCGGCGATCATTGACGGAGAGCGCTCAGGCTGTTGGCAATCTGCAGTATCGGCTGAATGATGGGGGAGCTGTGATCCGCAGCTACCTGGAATACATCCGCAGCGAGTTGCGCCGTCGATTTGGCAGCGGCGCACGCCTTGATCAACCGGTGACTGTGGCGCAGCGCGCCGGAATGGACGCTGAAGAAGTCCGTATCCGCCTTGCCGAAGCCGAAGCTCTGGCGGAATCAGCTCAGCTGTCACCGGAGAAAACGGCGGCCGCGCTCCGCTGGCTGACTCATTTGCAGAGTCGTCTGTCCGGGATTCGCGACTAGTGTGTCGTCAATAGCTTGTCCACATCGTTACTGACAATCACGCCATAGTTTACCGCACCGAGCCAGCCCGACATGATGATCCCCACGCTGCCCGCATGGAACAGACCGGTGACCTGCTGCGGCAGGTCGCGGCTGACCTGAAGGCCTTCGAACTTGGTGCCAAACGATGATCCGGCCAGATGTCGGGTGTAGTGCTCAAATGTGCGTGGCGTCGCAGCTTCGGCATGGTCAAGTTTCTGTCGTACATCGGGAACGTAGGTTTCGAGGCAGCAGAGAGTCGATTCGATGAGATCCTGTTTTGAGGCTTCGTACTCGGCTTCAGGCAGCCCTGCCCAGTCGCTGTAGTTGGCATTCGTTGATGAAACAATCAGCCAGCGATTGCTCCCTGGGCGTGTTGAGGGGTAGTAGAAACTGAATGTGCGACTGCTGATATCGCGGCTGAGCATCGCGTTGATGTCAAATCCGGTATGTTCGGAGTGAAACAGCAGATCGCCGCAACTTTCATCAAAACTTTCACCCGGTTTCAGTGCCATATAGACCTGACACGAACTGTTATTCAGCCGCACGGCTTTGGCGTCATCAATGAATTTCCGGTCAAAATGCTGCTCGCCGACCAGATTGAAAATAGTGGATCGGATATTGGCGTTCGAGACTACAGCGCGGCAGGCAATATGTTTTCCATTGACGACAACACCGGTCACTTGACGTTCAGGAGAGACTTCGATTTTTTCGACGAGACATCGAATGCGAATGTCGACGCCGTTGCGAACGAGCTCATCACGCATTTTGTTGACAAGTGCGTCGGTGCCGCCTTCAAAAGTATAGACGCCCTTCTGCATGAAGTTGGAAAACACGATTCCGTAAGTAATTGCAGGATCATCGAGGGTTGAGCCATTCGCGTATGTAATCGGCTCCATCAGGAGTCGCACGACATCGTCGCGTCCGGGAAAGAACTGCTCAAACAGTTCCCGAGTCGTTTTAGCCTGATCGTCAAAGAAATTCATGCTCCGCGCGGTGTCGAAAAACCGCTGGACTGTTTCAGACGGAATGCCAAAATGTTCCACAATGATTCGCGTAAAGTCTTCCCGCGTGAACGTGGTCCGGAGCGAGAACTGCGGATTTTCAAAGCGTATCCCCTTGAGCGGCACGATGGATTCAGCAATTTCCGGTGACCAGTATTTGCGACAACTCTTGATCATGCCATAGGGAAAGCCATGCAGCGAGATGTCAAAAATGTGGCCACCGGCGCGTTTAAACCATGTGGCCATACCTCCAAGCTGATAATGGTGTTCCAGCAGCAGGACGCTGAGGCCCTGCCGTGCGAGGATGTTTGCCGAAGTAAGGCCGGCAAGCCCACTGCCGATGACGATGACGTCGTAGGATTCTTTCGCACCTTTTAGAAAATCGCGGGGCATTCTGAACTCGTGGAGCCAATGGTGAGTGAAAAATGGTCGAACCAATCGCACGGCGTGGAGCGGTATAGCAAAATCTGTGCGGCATGTTCAAACCGCGAAGCAGGGTCAAACGGGGAATCCAACGCTGGTACGGAAACCGAGAATATCGCAGATTCAGCCGATTTCTGACCGATTTCCTGCATTCGCAGTCAGCGCACTTAACCGACATTCGGCATCCTGCCTTTACCCGTCTTGTCTCGTTGAGATAGAATCGCCATTCTTCGGTCGTTCCGGCTGCATCAGATTCCTGCCTGCAGCCGCCTGGTGCCGGAACTGGCATAAACGCCTGCTCTGGATTCTACGACCTGAGTGGCATCCGTAGCGTCGCCAGTGACTCTGAATCTCCCATCAATTTTTCGGTGCTCCTATGCAGCTTGTAATTCGTGTGACAATTTTCGTCCTGATGACGGTGTCCCTGATTTCGTCGTCCATTGCGCAAACTCCGCGGGATGCTCGCATCACGGTGGCCCACCCCGGATTCAATCTGCTCAAATCGGATCTCAAGAAAACACTTGAACTCACTTCGCCGGCAGAACAGAAACAATGGGAGAATATTGAGGGTTACATCGACACGTTCATTATCGGGATCGATGAGACGCGTGAAGTTCAGGTCCAGGTGATGACAGGAATTAACCCGGCAGGCTATCTGATCTGCGTACCGCTGCAGGCTGCGGGAGATCCGTCAAAAATGTTTCGTGAGAATCTGGATTCGCTGGGCTACAAGATTATGCGAAATCCGGAAGACCACAAGATGTACTCAATTGAGAGTGATGCCGATGAATACGGCTGGATGAAAATCGATGCAGAACTGCGGTACGCCTTTTTCATGATCACGACCAAAAAGGACATTCTTCCTCAGCTGAAGGAGATTGTCCTGAAGGCAATGTTAAACCCCACGACCCTGAACGAAAATACGATCGCGGAACTGAAGAACGCAGATTCGTCCGCTGCCGCGATTGCGCATCGGATCGAAGCGTTCAAGCCGATTCGCGATGAAAACATGGCGTTGATTAAACAGCGTCCGAGTGAAAAGGCCACCCAGTTTCAACTGCGTCAGTCGAGCGCTCGGCAGTTGTACGACGAAGCGGAGCGTCTTATGTCACAGGCGGACCAGATGCTGGTGACTCTGACGATGGATCGCAGCAACCCGGCGTTGCCAAAGGTCAACCTCCTAACAACGGTGACAGCCCTTCCTGACACGGCAACCGCCGCAACAATTGCACAGTATGGCACACAAACAGATGCTTTCGCAGGCCTGCAGCGACTGGCCGGATCTGCGCTGTCTGTCCGCTCCAGCCATCCACTGGACGAGATGCGAAAGAAGCATTTGAAGGAAACGCTGTCGCTCACCAGAGCTGATATTGATGCCAGCCTGGCGGCGAATAAGACGCGAACGGAGCCCGAGAAGGAGGCGTTCCGGAAATTTGTGGCCGGGGCACTGGGTGTGCTGGAATCGAGCGTTGATTCGGGCCATTTAAACGGTGTGGTGGAATCGATTCCGGGCGGGGAAGACAAATTCACAACTGTCGCCGCCTTCGTTTCGTCTGGGGCCGGCAAGCTTACTGAAATTCTGCCGTTGCTGGCCGAAGCTGGCAAAGGAAACAGCGTGCAGATGAACGTGGAGAAGGTCGGCGACGTGGATATTCACAAGATCCAGATCGCTGAAGGCTTTATTTCCACGTTCGATAAAGTCTTTGGGACACATGAAGATCTGTTTGTCGGCATCGCCCCTCAGAAGGTATGGATCGCAAGTGGCAGCGACGGACTTGAAAAACTGAAAACACTGATCACGGCACCGGTTCAGCCAGCGGTCAATCCCGTTGTGCTGAGGATTGACGGAAATCTGTTGCCATGGGCGAAGCTGGTCGATGTGGTCGCAAAGAAGGAAAAACCTGGAACGCTGACCGCCGAAGAGGAAAAAAGTCGTCGCGAGCAGGCGCGGATCCGGGAGCGGGCTATCACGGCATTGGCGACGGACGATGATTTTTCGCTGGTGATTACGACCAAAGGCAACATGTGGGTCGGTGAATTCACGAGCAATACCGGACTTCTGCGGTTTGCGGGCAAAATGATGTCCGCATTCTCGAAAGAGAACTTTGAGTAAAGAGAGCGTCATGGCGGGTTCGGGATTTGGGCCTGACGAGGACGACGATGCGGATTCACTGCCGTTTCCCGAGCAGGATTTCGCGATCGAAGATATCGAACTGGCGTATCGGCAGGCGTTGGAGGCGCTGGATGCGGCGGAGCGTCAGGTCGGCTCCGTCATGGTCGATATCGTCGAACCTGCTGCCAGCGCCCGTGCGGAAGACGAATCGGTCGCCGAAGGCATTTCCATTGGAGCACAGCTCGCAGAAGATTTAAAATCCACCGCGGAAGCTGCTGAAGCTTCAGGAAATGCGGTGCTCGTGGAAGGTCTGCGTCGCGTGTCTCCCCGCGAAGTGATTGAAGGGGCTGTTTTTGTGGGCGGCGACGTGGCCCTCACGGCCCGCCGACTGGCATCACTCATCGGTCAGGACGTGGACAACCGTGTTGCCGTTTCGTTGGTCGATTCGCTGAATCAGGCTTATCAGCGCGAAAATCGTCCCTATGAGATCCGGCTGCACGAAGGTGGCTATCGCCTGGAACTGCGTGAAGAATTTCTGGACGTCAGTGCCCGTTCGTTCGGCACCGGGCCCAGAGACGTCAAACTTTCGCCTGAGACGCTGGAAGTGCTTGCGTTCGTGGCATGGAATCAACCCGTTGACAAAGAGCAGGTCGAAGCAATTGGCCGGCAGAATTCCATGTCTGTCCTCAGGCAATTGTTGCGACTGCAACTGGTTGAGCTGCAGCGAAACGGCACAAAACGGACCGACGTCTGTTACGTGACAACGGCAAAGTTTCTTAAACTGTTCGGACTCAAATCCATCGCCGAGCTGCCCACGGCAGATATCTTCTCGTTTAAGTAATCGACGAAATAATCGACATTGAATTTTCCTCATCTTGTTCGTGACCATCCGCAGTACCGTTTCGCAGTGGAGATTGTCGTCAGATTGCGAAAGGAGGGGTTCGACGCTCTCTGGGCGGGTGGTTGTGTTCGCGATTTGCTTCTGGGAAAAACCCCTAAAGATTACGACGTTGCCAGTACGGCAACCCCGGAAGACGTCATTCGGGTGTTTGGTTCCCGCAGAACGGTGGCGGTCGGTGCGAGTTTTGGCGTCGTGATGGTGCTGGGAGCTGCGAAATCGGCTGGACAGGTTGAAGTCGCTACATTTCGCAGTGACGGAGAATATCTCGACGGGCGACGCCCCAGCAGTGTGCGATTCTGTCGTCCGGAAGAAGACGCGCGGCGTCGGGACTTCACCATTAACGGAATGTTCTTTGATCCGATCGACGAAACAGTGATTGACTACGTTGGTGGACGTGAAGATCTGGCGGCTGGGATCGTCCGGGCGATTGGCGATCCGCTGGCACGCTTCACTGAAGATAAGCTGCGAATGCTCCGGGCGGTGCGATTTACCGCCACGTATGGGTTTGCCCTGGACTCAGCAACCTCGAATGCCGTGGTCACGTTACGACGCGAACTCATTCAGGTCAGCGTCGAGCGTATAGCGCAGGAACTCCGCAGGATGTTATCACACGCGTCACGTTCGCGGGCGTTCAGGCTTTTGCAGCAGACGCAATTGCTGCCCGAAATTCTGCCCGAAATCTGCCACGAGACTTTCGATTCTGCCTGGGACGATGCCTTGCGTTTGGCGTCTCTGGAAAACCTGACATCGACACAGTTTGAGCCTGCGTTTGCGCTTATTGTCAGATCACAGCTTCGCACGGGCAATGAGAGAAAGCCACTTGCTGCGATTGAATCCATCTGCCGTCGGCTGAAGTTCTCGAACGAAGAAACCGAATGCGTGTGCTGGCTCGTGAGTTCACTCCCGATTCTGGCCGACATTGGCAATCAACCGCTGCATGTCAGAAAACCGCTGCTCGCAGCACCACATTTCGAACTGCTGCTTCAAATGTCTGAAGCGATCGCGGCTGCGGAGTCCAGAGATGCTTCTGAAGTGACATTCTGTCGGGACTACATCGCTTCGCTCAAAGGCGACGAACTCTGTCCGCCGTCTCTGGTAGACGGTCAGGACCTGATCGCCCTGAATGTGCCGCAGGGGCCTGCATTCCGCACTCTGCTTACCACTATTCGGAATGAGCAACTTGATGAGATTCTCACCACCCGTAGCGAGGCGCTTGAACGGCTGCGTGAGCTTGTGAATGCCGGAACTGTGGGGTAGGCTTCCAGCCTGCCGGAATTACGGAAAAATGGGTTCCGATTGTGATCCTCGGCAGACGGACTGCACGGAATGCTTTCCCGGCCCTTCACCCCCTTCCTGTTCAATTTATCGTCACTACGAAAGAGTTTCGCAGATGTCTCAGCAGTACATTATGACCATTGAGCACATGACTCGTCTGTATGACGAGAAAGCAGTGCTTTCGGACATTTGGATTGCTTTTTATCCCGGCGCCAAAATCGGAGTGCTCGGAAACAACGGTTCCGGCAAAAGCACGCTGATGCGGATCATGGCGGGTGAGGATACGGACTATATGGGCACGGTGCGCCCCGCCAAAGGAATTCGCATCGGCTATTTTTCACAGGAACCTCGACTTGATCCGGAAAAAACGGTTGGAGAATGTGTTGATGATGCCGTGGCTGATTCTCGCGCGACGCTCGATCGGTTTAACGAACTTAACATGAAGCTGTGTGAAGAGCTTTCGCCTGAGGAAATGGAGAAGGTTCTGGACGAACTTGCCAAAGTACAGGACAAAATTGACCACAACAACTTGTGGGAACTGGACCGTACGCTGCAGATCGCGGCGGACGCCATGCAGCTGCCTCCTGCGGAGGCCAAAATTAACGTCTTGTCCGGTGGAGAAAAACGCCGCGTTGCACTTTGCCAGCTGCTGCTGATGAATCCGGATCTGTTGCTGCTGGACGAACCCACGAACCATCTGGATGCATCCTCTGTTCAGTGGCTCGAACAATTCCTGAAAAATTTCGCGGGTACCGTGGTGGCGGTCACACACGATCGGTATTTCCTGGACAACGTCGCCGGGTGGATTCTGGAGTGCGACCGTGGTCGCTGCATTCCCTACGAAGGTAACTACACTTCGTGGCTCGAACAAAAACGCAAGCGCCTCGAACAGGAAGAACGTGGCGAAACTCGATTTCAGCGAAATCTGAAGCGCGAACTGGAATGGGTTCGGATGTCACCGAAGGCGCGGGCCAGCAAAAACAAAGCGCGGCTGGAACGTTATAATGAAATGGCGGCTCAGAAGTTCGACGAACGCGATGAAGCGGCTCAGATTCAGATTCCGACCTCGCGAAAACTCGGACAACTCGTCGTTAAAGCTGAAAACCTGAAAAAGAGTTTTGGCGACCGATTGCTGTTCGATAACCTGAATTTTGATCTGCCGCCCGGCGGAATTGTGGGTGTCATTGGGCCCAACGGAGCCGGCAAAACAACATTGTTTCGGATGATTATGGGTGTGGAAAAACCGGACTCAGGTACGCTGCGCATCGGGGAAACAGTGCAGCTTTCGTACGTCGATCAGTCCCGCGACGAATTGGATGGCAACAAAAGCGTTTACCAGGAAATCTCCGGAGGGCACGATATTCTGGAAGTGGGGTCCTCCACGATTCATGCCAGATCCTACTGCGGACGTTTCAACTTTAAAGGTTCTGACCAGCAGAAGCTGGTGGGACAGTTGTCCGGGGGTGAACGCAATCGGGTCCATCTGGCGAAGTTGCTGAGATCGGGTGGCAACCTGCTGTTGCTCGACGAACCAACGAATGATCTGGACGTGGATACGTTGCGTGCTCTGGAAGAAGGCTTGTCGAACTTCGGTGGTTGTGCGGTCGTCGTGAGCCACGATCGCTGGTTCCTCGATCGGATTGCCACGCATATTCTGGCATTTGAGCCGGATGGTAAGGTTGTCTGGTGCGAAGGAAATTATGGCATCTATGAAAAGCAACGGACGGAACGTCTTGGTGCGGACGCCGACCGTCCGCAACACGGACGGTTCAAACCGCTGAGCCGTTAATATGGACTTCCTGCAACTCAACGGTAAAACAATCCTCGTTGCCGGTGTGGCGAATCGCAAGAGCGTCGCGTGGCATACGGCAAAGATCCTTCAGGAGGCAGGCGCCCGCGTGCTGCTGTCTGTACGCAGTCAGGCGCGGGCTGATTCCGTGAGTAAACTTTTTCCCGACGCGCCGATTTTTGTGTGCGATGTCGAGGAACAGGAACAAATCGATGCGCTGCGGGATGGCGTCGCAGCGGCAACCGATGTCCTGCATGGCATCGTGCATTCGCTCGCCTTCGCCGATTTTTCGGCAGGCTGGTTGCCATTCCACCAGACTCCGCGCGCGGCCTTCCTGCAGGCGGCCAACATCTCCTGCTTCTCTCTGCTGTCCCTCGCCGAAGCCTTTCGGCCGATGCTGGATCCCGAAACGGGAAGTGTCGTCACCGTTTCAATCTCGACGACACGTATGGCCGCTGAGAACTACGGCTATATGGCACCCATCAAAGCGGCACTGGATTCGTCCGTTTGCTTCCTCGCCAAATCATTCTCACAGTTCTCGAAAATCCGTTTCAATGCTGTCTGTCCGGGGTTACTCAAGACGTCCGCGTCTGCCGGGATCCCGGGGTACGTCGACAGTTACCTGTTTGCCGAAAAGGCGACGCTTCGAAAACAGGCTGTCCGGACTGAGGAAGTCGCGGCAACGATTGCCTTCCTGTTGAGTCCTCGTTCTTCCGGCATCAATGCGCAGGGATTGGTCATCGATGCCGGCATGGGAATCAATTACTTCGACCAGTCTCTGGTGAGACCGATGTTGGATGAGGAACCCTAGCGGACCACGCGTCCGGAGCGAGCGCCGTTCATCAGGTCTATGATTTCATCCCGCGAGGCGAAGTTGCAGTCTCCGACGACTGAATGTGACAGGCACGACGCGGCGGTGGCAAATTCAAGTGCACTTTGCAGTGTGAACTCGCTATGCGTCAGGCCGTAAAGCAAGCCTGCATCGAAGGCATCACCACCGCCAACACGATCCACAATGCTGCGAATCTCATACGACTGGTACCGACCATTCTGCAACGGTGCCTGATAGACAACGTCGGCCCCGACATCCAGGAGCATGGCTCCCCAGTTATTGTGGCTGGCGGAAATATTCTCACGCAAAGTCGTTGCGATCATCTTCAGATTTGGAAATGCCCGCGCCATCTGACGCGACATCATCGCGGCACGATCGAGCTGAACACCGAGCCCTCCGTCCGGGGACTGCTCTGTGGCGGGTGCCGTCACGCCGACCAGCCTGAAGTCTTCTTCGTTGGCCATCAGGAGATCGACCAGCGGAATCAATTGCTGCATTACATCGCCTGCGAGCTCGGCCGGCGTCTTCGCCGGATCCCAGCGCCAGAGTTTACTGCGAAAATTGACATCACACGACACGGAAACTCCGCGTTCCCGCGCCGCACGCGCTGCATACAGCGTGGTTTCAGCTGCGGTCCTGGATAGAGCAGGCGTAATACCGGTCAGATGCAGCCATGCTGCCTGGTCGAGAATCGTGTTCCAGTCGAAGTCACTCGCCGTCGCCTGACTAATGGCGCTGTAATCGCGGTCATAAAAGACCCGGCTGGGACGCTGATTGGCGCCCATCTCAACAAAGTAGATGCCGAAACGACCGCGATCGGTGATGCGGATATGGTCCACACCCACACCGACGCTGCGGAGACTTCCCAGACATCCCTCGGTCAGGGGACTGTCCGGCAACGCTGTGACAAAATCTGCGCGTCCGCCAAGCAACGCGATCGATGCCGCGACGTTGGCCTCGGCACCCGCAAATGTGACGTCCAGTGCTCCAGGCAGGACCTGCCGCAACCGCAGCATGCCTGAAGGCGCCATCCGCGCCATGATTTCGCCGAATGTCACAATGCGACTTTTGGAGGACGACTGAGTTATGGTCATAGTGTGCAGCTGCCGGCAGTGGTGGTCGATTTACTCGCCGTCTGGTTCTTCGAGGTATGTGTAGCCGTTCAGAGCCTCTTCGTAAAATTTTACGAATTGCCCCGCCATATTATGATCGATTCTGTTTTCCCGGACAGCCACTTCGACCGAAGCCTGCAGCCGATTGATCAAATCGCGACCTCGAAACTGAACGTAGTCCAGGACTTCGCTGACCGTTTCTCCTTTGATAATTGTGTCCAATACTACTTCACCGGATGGAGAAAGGTCCACATGGACGGCGTTGGTGTCTCCGAACAGATTGTGGAGATCGCCCAAAATTTCCTGATACGCACCGATCAGGAACACGCCCAGATAATAAGGTGCCCCGTCGTATTCGTGCAGCATGATCGTGCGACGTACATCGCGGCGGTCAATGAATTGATCAATTTTACCATCTGAATCGCAGGTAATATCGCTCAAAACGGCATGTCGTGTCGGTCGGCTGTCGAGTTGATGAATTGGCATCACCGGAAACAGTTGTTTGATCGCCCATGAATCGGGACAGGACTGGAACAGGGAAAAATTGCAGAAGTAGTTATCGGACAGCAGTTTGTCGAGCCTTTCCAGCTCTTCCGGAACAAAGTCCATCGTCCCTGTGATCTGCCAGATTCGATGACAGAGTGCGAAATAAATGTTCTCTGCCAGACACCGTTGTTCAAGTGAGACATAACCTGTGTTGAACAGCGTCATCACCGTGTCGATCGACGTCTGTGCGTCGTGGTACGATTCAAGGACGTTGCGCTGATTGACTCCCTTATAGCTTTGATACAGATCGTGCAGTGCCTGTTCTGAGTCTTCCGGTGGCGCGAGAGCTGCTTCGGATGTGTCTTCGCCCTGTTGTGAGACTCCGAGCACGCCGAAGACCAGGACGCTGTGAAATGCGGAGATCGCACGGCCGCTTTCCGAGATGATATTCGGATGAGGAACGTTCGCCTCATCACACACCGTCTGGATCGTATAGACGACGTCGCGGGCATATTCTTCGAGCGTGTAGTTCATGCTTGATTCGAAGTTTGTCTGCGATCCGTCATAGTCCACACCCAGACCGCCGCCGACGTCCATGTATTTAAGTCCAGCGCCGCGTCCCACCAGTTCAGTGTACACACGAGCGGCCTCATTCAGTGCAGCTTTCACCTGACGAATGTTGGTGATCTGACTTCCCAGATGGAAATGCAGCAGTGTAAAGCAGTCCTCCATGCCACGTTTTCTGAGTTCATCCAGAGCCATCAGGATTTCGTTTGCGCGGAGTCCGAATTTGGAACGATAGCCCCCCGAAGACTGCCAGCGGCCGGAACCGCGGGCTGCCAGTTTCACCCGCATGCCGATCTGAGGTCGTACGTTCAGCTTCTCAGCGTACTTCAGAATCAGTTCCAGCTCCGTATATTTTTCAACGACCGGAATGACATTCCGTCCGATCTTCTGGGCCAGCAACGCCATTTCAATAAACTCGGCATCCTTAAATCCGTTGCAGATAATCGGCGTCTGAGCTTCCGTCATAGCGACGACCGCGAGCAATTCCGGTTTGCTGCCGGCTTCCAGGCCGAATCCAAATTCGCGACCGTATTCCACGACCTTTTCCACGACTTCGCGCTGTTGATTGACTTTAATCGGATACACGCAGGCATACGAGCCCTTGTAGTTGTGCTCCTTGATCGCGTCGCTGAAGGCTTTGTGAAGTACAAACAAACGATCACGAATGATCCCGTTGAATCGCAACAGCACAGGCAGATCCAGGCCGCGCATTTGCAGACGCTCAACCAGCTCCTTCAGATCAATCTTATGCGCCGGGTTGCGGTCAGGGTGCACCTGCACGTTGCCGTTCTGGCTGACGGAGAAATAGCCGTTACCCCACCGCGGGACTTCATACATTTCAGCAGCGTCAACGGAACTCCAGCGGGTAGGTGATTCATCGATCATTCTGTGGCACGCTCCAGCGTAGTTTGTAATAGCCAGAAAGGAAGAAAGCCCACGGCAGGTAAGCCGTGGGCGAGTTACGATAGTGTAACGCATCAATGCGCTAACGATTCGTGATTGCCGTCAACTTCGCCGCGGCATCGTTTGACAGCGAGATTGTACGCTGCGGAATTTGAGTTCACCGGTTTGAGTTCACCGGGCGAAGCGGCATGAGTCTTCCAGTACCTGGTGACGGTACCATCAGGCTGACGCATGCCGCTCGTCAGTTTAATCGCCTGCCACCACACGGGTTTAGTGTGATTTCGGTGATGTCTAGGCCTTCACAGTTCCAACAGTGCGGTTCATGGCCCAGACCAGAATCGGACTGGCAATGTAGATCGAACTGTAGGTTCCTGCGACGCAGCCAACCACCAGACACCACGCAAAGCCATGAATCCCTGCGCCGCCGAATACGTACATGATCAACACAACGATAAAGACTGTTAATGACGTCAGAATTGTGCGACTCAGGGTCTGATTGAGTGATGTATTAATCATGCCTGCTGTGATCGCCGGGTTTTTGCCACGAACTTCACGAATGCGGTCGAAGACCACAATTGTGTCATTCAGGGAGTAACCGACCAGCGTCAGAAACGCAGCAATCATCGCCAGATTAATTCGCAAATCTTCCAGCAGCAGAAAATTACCGAGTGAGGTGCCCGTCAGATAACTGGCAATGGCCGTCACGCCCAGCGTCACGAGAACGTCGTGGACGAGTGCGACAACAGCCGCGAGTCCGAATACAAGATTCTGGAATCGGAACCAAATGTAAATCGCAATGGCCAGAATACTAACGATAATCGCCAGTAACGCACGCTGCTTCATTTCACCAGCCACCGCCGAGGCGAATGTATTTACCTCGTCAAACAGCGGGGTTGCTGCGAGTTCAGACTGTATCGCCTTGAATGAAGATTCAAAGTCCTCCGGAGTTACCGTTGGATTCGCCCGAACCTGGAACTTCGTAAACTTTCGAACTGCAAGTTCCGCAGCTGTCGTTCCGGACCCCTCCAGCCCCTTTACGTCGAAGAGTCCTTCCGGGGTTCCGTATTTGGCGTTGCCATCGACGGTGATTGCGCTCAGTCTCGCCGACACCATATCCCGCAGTGTGCCTTCGGCAACTTCATCTGAAAATGTCAAAGTCAGCATCGGGCCGCCTTTAAACGGCAATGCCTTTAAGGCTTCCGCCGATTCATCTCCATCGGCAATTTCAACCGTGCTGAGGGGGCCAAGTTCGACCGTTACCATCCGCAGTTTAATGGCATCATTTTCTTTGAACGACTCGTAGATTTTATTGCGGACGCGATCTTCAGCCGTTAACTGATCCGCAGCGGGAGACGTTTCTCCGCCCTGCGCCGATGTCTGGTGTGAATCACTCTCCATCGTCCGCAGCCGGAAATAGCGACCGACTCCTTCTTCGGTTTCCTCGTCGCCGATCGACAGGCGTTCAAGCTGGAACTGGTCGCCGAACTGTGTTTTCAATGCGGCCGTCAGGTCCTCTGTCTTCTGTAACTCAGTTGTCTGAAACGAGACCATCGTTCCGCCGGTAAAGTCGATGTCGTAGTTGTCGGTCCCGCGGGCAAAAAACGCAAACATTCCCGCGACGATCACGATGAGCGAAATGCCTATCCAGAGAAACTGATGTTTCAGAAAGTTGTAATTTGTGTCACCGATGATTCGTGACATTTTGACGCTCGTCAGCCAACGGCGGCGTTCTGCAATGTCGAAGATCAGACGTCCTACAAACAAGGCCGTGTACATACTTAAACCGAGACCTATGATCAGGGTCACGGCAAAGCCCTTGACCTGATCTGTCCCAATGATGAACAGAATCACGGCGGTCATCAGCGTTGTGACGTTTGAGTCAAAGATTGTTGAAAATGCCTTTTGAAAGCCATTCTGAATGGCCATGCGTACGCTGGAACCTTTCGAAATTTCTTCCCGCATACGTTCATAAATCAAGACATTGGCATCGACCGCCATCCCGATCGTTAACACGATGCCCGCAATACCAGGGAGCGTGAACGTGGCATTGATTAACAGCATGGCAGATAATGTCAGGATCAGATTGAGCATCAGGGAGATGACTGCGATCAAGCCTGAAAGTCGGTAGTAGATCAGCATAAAGACGACCACCGCTGCAGCACTGATCAGCGTGGCCCTCACGCCTTTGTTTCGGACGTCGGCACCCAGCGTCGGATCGACGGTCGCTTCGCTCAGGGGTTTAGGGTCAATCGGAACTTCCAGGGCACCGGCATTCAGAACGGCAACCAGGTCGTCCGCTTCTGTCGCCGTAAATCCCCCGGTACCGCCCCCGGAAATCTGTCCGCGGCCTCCAGTGATGGCTTCGTTCAGATTAGGAGCACTGTACAGTCGTCGGTCCAGCACAATCGCCAGCTTCCGTTTCTCATTATCCGGGCGGCCTGGTCGTTCAAAGCGCGTGGTCAGATCTCCAAACAGAAATGCGCCGGTCTGATCGAATGTAAAGCTCACAATGAGCTTGCCCTGTGGATCGATATCGGTCGTGGCGGATTTGAGATATCGCCCCGTTACGCTGCGTTCAGGGGGCTCAACAAGCAACAGGTACTCTTCTGTCTCGTACCGCTCCGGCTGTCCATTAACGTCGCGTATCTTTTCCACCTTGCGGCTGACTACCGAACCGTCCCGCAGTAACTGTGGCTCACCCTTCTTTTCATCAGCCGGCGTCCAGATCGCCCGACGCACGCCGTCGATGATCAGTTCCCTGGTCGCTTTATCCAGTTCCTCAGCCGCGCGAACGATCTCACGATCTTCCGCGCGATCGGCGGCGATAAAGAATTCCAGACTTCCCAAACGTGTAATCTGGCGTTTTGTTTCATCGACTGTTTGCGGGTCGGCACCCGGGATAATGACTTCAATTCGCCCGCCGCCCACACCACGCACGGTAATTTCTTCAGTACCCGAAGGATTCACGCGTCTCTTAACCGATTTGACCATTTCATCAATCAGATCATTCGTCAGTTCCTTCTCGGGCTTGATCTGGAATACCATGTTTGTTCCGCCGGCAAGATCGATGCCCAGACGAAACTGATCGCCGATATTCTCACCACGCAGCAGGCTCGACAGAAACGGCGCGGCACCCAGCATCAACGTGAAGAATACTACCCACAGCCGTGTCGTCCATTCTTTCACACGCCACATGCTCGCCAGTACATTGGCAAGCACAATCGGGACGATCACGACGAGCAACAGGATCAGCCAGGCTACCCACGCCTTACCAGGTTCCAGTGGCGGCATGTCGGCCTCCGCGTCTGTATCCGTCGATGTCGGCTTGTCAACGACATCTGTGGCAGCATCGAATGCCGCATCCGATCTCGCCCGCGCATCATCGACGATGCTTGTTTCGGCTGCCTGCGACGGCATTTCGGCCTCATTCGTCGTGGCTGCGGCGTCAGCGGCCGCCGCCTCCGCCGGAGCTACAGCAGGCGTTTCGACAGGTTTCGCGGAATCAACCGCTGTGCTGGGATCCTGGAGCAGAAGAAAAAGCAATCCATTGAGCAACTGAAACATCAGATTCATTTCCCGGGAAATTCTCGGTGTCTGCCGAACAAAAGCGGCGTCGGCGAGTCAAAAAGTGGTCGGAACGGGCGTATATGTATCGAATGGATTCCCTGCAATACAATTCAAGCTGCCTGATCGGTCTCCAAACCGGGAATCCGCCCGCCTGGAGAGTGCTCGCAGCTCCTCATACAGACCCGGAACCGTTCGAATCCGGGGAATCTTTGAGCGGTTCCTGAATGGCGGACCGGAGGAATTTGATCCGTGTATTGTCATCAACTCGCAGGGTCACGCGTGTGCCGTCGGACGAAATATCGGCGATCGTGCCGATCATTCCGCTGGTCGTGACGACTTTGTCATTCTTCTTGAGTGAAGCAAGTAATTCCTTCTTCCGCCGCTGTTCTGCCTGTTGAGGCCGCAGCAGAATGAAATAGAAGAACAAGCCGATCGCAATGAAGGGCATGAACTGCATCCACGGCGGCGGAGCGTCTTTTGCAGCATTTGCAGCATTTTGCAAGGCTTCTGCGGTGCCATCCGCGGCTGCAGCCGCCGGAGCAGGGGCAGTTGCCACAGGCGATTCAGCACCGCCGGCCGCGGCTGGAGCTGGACTGTCCTGCAGCATCAACAACACGTCACAAAGACGCACGTACACACAAAACCAATTCACGGGCAGCGATCCAATTCGGAGGTTATATGCTTAAAACACTGTCTTCCAATTCACCGACGGAACTCAAGTCCGCGTCTGGCCTGAATTTGGAAAAAGCCGGTATCTTAGGACTGGCGATTCCAACGGGCAAGCTGATTCGCCCGGAAGTCTGCCGAACACCCCTGAAGTATTGCTTCGCGAAGTTGTCGCACGAGTCGCTGATAGAACGCGATATTGTGCAGTGACAGCAAAATCGGGCCGAGCATCTCCCTGGCAATGAACAGATGTCGCAGGTAGGCTCGCGAATAGCGAACGCAGGCCGTGCAGTCACATTCCGGGTCCAGCGGCTGCTCATCCCGCATGTGGACAGCATTTCTAATCCGCACGGGGCCCTGACTGGTAAATGCCATGGCATTTCGACCATTTCGAGTCGGCATCACGCAGTCGAACAGGTCAATCCCCCGGCACACAGCTTCCAGAATGTCCTCAGGTCGCCCGACTCCCATCAAATATCGCGGTTTCTGCACCGGCAGCATCGGCACCGTTCGGTCCAAAATCTGATACATCACTAACGGAGGTTCTCCGACGCTCAGGCCGCCCACGGCATAGCCTGGAAAGTCCAGCGGCAGCAGGCCTTCTGCCGATCTTTGCCGCATTTCCGGATGCACCCCCCCCTGAACAATGCCGAAGAGTGCCTGATCCGACCGCCTTTGGGCATCGCGGCAACGTCTGGCCCACGCTGTCGTGCGGTCGACCGCCTTCCCAATCTTTTCCAGCGATTCACCGGAAGGCGGGCATTCATCCAGACACATGATACAGTCAGCTCCCAACTGCTCCTGAATCAGGACTGCTTTTTCCGGCGTCAGCTCCAGCAGGTTGCCATCAATGTGCGATCGGAAGACAACTTTGTCGTCATCGATCTTTCGCATCCCGGCGAGACTGAATACCTGGAACCCACCGCTGTCAGTGAGGATTGGGCCGTCCCAATCCATGAATCGATGCAGGCCCCCCAGCTCGGCCACGATTTCTGCGCCCGGCCGCAACGCAAGGTGGTACGTATTCGATAATACCATCCGGGTCCCGGCTTCGCGGAGTTGCGCGGGCAATAAACCCTTGACCGTTCCCAATGTGCCAACCGGCATGAATGCTGGCGTGTTGACTGTCCCATGGGGAGTCGTCCAACGCCCGGCGCGCGCGGCCGTCGCGGAATCCATTGCATCCAGTTCAAAAGAAAACTGAGTCATCGACCGACTTAAGGAACGATGGTCGAAACTTTGGTGTCTGGCTTTGAAGTGCTGGCTGCCAGCTCGCGGACATTTTCAACCAGCTGGGCGCGTTTCTCGACGGCCTGCTGAATGCGGCGACGAATCGTATCCACTTCGATCTGCAGCGCGTTGCGTTCTTCTTCGATGTTTTCGATTGCCTGTACAAGTCCAACTTTGAACTCCGGACGCTCGGCTACATCGGCACCTTCTGCGTCGCCAAGAAGTTCCTTGCGACGTGTTTCAAGTGCAAGATCTGCTTCGATTTGCAGCTGCGTCTGGTTTTCGATACGACCGTTGAGCTCGGTCAACTGTTCTATTGAGCGCTGGATTGT
>JAGQQS010000632.1 GCA_020426105.1 Planctomycetaceae bacterium | reverse complement strand
CGACGGTCGGCCAGCTCGATAGGTCCGCTGGATTCCTGCGCGAACACCGCATTCATGGAAAGCAGGCCTGCGATCATCGCCACCGCATGAGGCACCAGAGTTACGGTTCGGCAGGCTGAATTAAATACGGACATCAGATTTTCCTTCGATGAGGCCGAAAAAGTCGTTGCAGCAACATTGATATAC
This sequence comes from Planctomycetaceae bacterium, assembly GCA_020426105.1. Taxonomy (GTDB): domain Bacteria; phylum Planctomycetota; class Planctomycetia; order Planctomycetales; family Planctomycetaceae; genus SXXK01. The sequence goes on along the minus strand of JAGQQS010000632.1, from coordinate 1,597 downwards.
CGCACGATATCGCGAAACACGGTACAAGCCAAATCAGCAGTTCGTGCTGCGAAAGTCGTTTTCCGAACTTCTCATGGTCATTGCCGGATCAAAAATCCAATCGGGGACCAGCAGATAAAAAGTACCGTTGAGGGTAGTGGACGTAGCAACAAGTCCCTGTGTTTCTGGACTCGTTGCCTCGTCCACTACGGTAGATTCGTCGTGGCCGCTCACCTTATACTCCGGCCCAGTTGCAAATTCAGGACTTGTCCGCCCACCGAGTCGCCATGGTTCAGAAATCACGGTGCACGGCCCACATTGGCAGACAACTTCGAGCCTGTACCGCCAAGGAGCCGGAGCCATGAAACACGCACGCGTCATTTACGGGATTATGATTGCGATGTCTTTTGACTTTACTGACTCTCAAATCACGGAAGCAGGGACCATCGAAGTCCCTGTCGCTCGCTGGAAAACGCCGGACGGCATTGAGTATGGAACCTGGGGACAACCAACTGCAAAACCAGCTCCGACTTTGATTATGCTGGCCAGCACGATCGACGCCACATTGAGCGAACCCTATTTTCGACAGTGCGGGAACGAACTGGCAGAGTTCGGATACCTGATTGTCTCCCTCGATATTCCATGTCACGGAGATCAGATGACTGTTGGTGAACCGGAAGGCCTCACTGGCTGGAGCTATCGTGCGGAACATAATGACGACTTCGTCGCCCAGTCAAACGTCCGGCTTTCAAAAGTACTGGACGATCTGATTAAAACGGGGATTACGGATCCGGCCGGAATCGCAGTGGGCGGGACGTCGCGAGGTGGATTTCTGGCGATGCATTTTGCGGCGTACGATGATCGAGTCAAGTGTGTAGCGGCTTTCGCACCGGTGACAGAACTGGCGGCCTTGCGTGAGTTTCATGCGACGCAGGAACATCCTCTGGTCCGGAAGCTCAGCCTGCTGAATCAGGTGGAGAAACTCAAGGGGCGGCCTGTGTGGATTGTCATCGGAGATCGGGACGATCGCGTCGGAACGCATCACGCGATTGAAATTGCAAGTCGCCTGAGCGCAGCAGCGAAAGCGCAGAATATTGCCAGCAACGTCGAACTGCACGTTCTTTCTGAACCCCGTGGGCATACCACGCCACAAGGTTCGACCCGACTCGCAGCCAGCTGGATTCAGCGTTGCCTGAATAAGGAGCCCTGATCAAATGTCCGGGAGTCACTTGGATTTTCGTCAGATGTTCCTGATAAAAAAACACGAGGGGACGCCTGAAGTGATGCGACAATTGTACTCGCGTATGTCAAGATCCCCTGCGACCGGCCGCGAATCGCCGCTCATAAACATCTAAAAGGATCTGTAAATGTGGCCGGAAGGTGAACAGACCCAGGATCTGCTAAAAGGCGTTGAGAACGGCGATCCGGCAGCGATGAACCAGTTGATGGATCGCCACCGGGAAGCAGTGCGGCGGATGGTACAGATGCGTCTTGACCATGCGGTTTCGCGACGTGTGGATGCCAGTGATGTTGTTCAGGATGTTTTGCTGGAGGCGTCACAGCGTCTGGCAGAATATATTCGCAGTCCCTCCATGCCGTTTCATTTGTGGCTGCGGCA
>JAGQQS010000631.1 GCA_020426105.1 Planctomycetaceae bacterium | reverse complement strand
GTGTGCTGAACAACGTCTGCGATCCGTTTATCCTTCGTGTCCAGATGCGTCAAAAACGCACGCATGAGCACGGCCAACAGCCCGGCAAAGATAACACACACCGCAACCAGCGGCGTTAAATTCTTGAGCGTATCGGGGCTCAGGTCCATTGTTCCACCGCCTTTCTTGCGAACGTGGAAACGGACCGTTCCAGAACGTCGCAGGTTTCATTCACTTCAGCCGCGAATTTATCCGGCGTCGCTTTGTCGTACACCGCCTGCAGCCGTGTTGCAACGTCCGCCAACAGCGCCCGGGAAATGCGTTCCGTGTGTTCGGGTTCACCGCCACAAACCGCGACGATCGGCGACAACGCCGACCGGATAACGTCACCGTGACGCAACGGTAGTTCGTTCAGGAAATCAGGGAACGCCGCCGACCGCTCGCCAGCCTTCCGAGCTTGCACCGTGACGCGCTTTACCAGTCTGGTAAACGTATCCTCGAGCGCCGCGGCCTGCAGCAACCCGTCGTCCCGTTTTTTCGGACCCTTCGCCGGAGCCGGCGGAACCGTCGCGTTCGGATCCGCCTTCGTCATGTTCGGCGGCGGATACAGTTCGTCGGTATTGTCGATTTCTTCCAGTGAATCAACGTCGCGAGCTTCGGCCGCAGTCATCCACGGACCGCCGACGGCCTTCGTGAGATAGTTCGACCGGTCTGCCATGTTGGAACGCGTGAGGGATTCGCGAACCGCTTCAACCGTGTGCGTTTCTTCAATCTGTTCGCGTTCCGTCAGCAGTTTTTCGTATTCAATCTCAAACTGGCAAAACCACGGATCGAGTGTATCGTCACGGAACGCGTTGTTTTCTTCTTCAACAGACGCGTAACCAGTCGCCCCGGCCCCGTTCAGCTTGTGAACGGAAAGATTCAGGATATTCGCAATATCCTTCAGCGAAAATTCCCGCGAGCCCAACAGCTGCGTTTGCTCCGCGGAGAGATTCAACGACTTCAGTTCGGCGCCGTCGAGAATCGGGATTTCGTGAGGATTATCAAGAGACCGTTTCAACGGCCCGGTTTCGCCCTTCAGGCGGTTGAACCGATCGTCATCAATTGGGTTTTCGCTGTAAAGGTAGGTAGAAGGAACACCGCCCGACGCGTAATAGGTCGCCGCGTATTGATTCTGCGCGAGACTCAGCCCGAGAACGTCAACCGCGTAAGTCCGGATCGGATCCAAACCAACGTAACCGTCGGTCGATAGTGACTTAATGTGAATAATGTCCCCGGCAGAAATCGGCTTTGAACTTCCGCTGAAATAGTAATTCAGAACACCCTTTTCCAGCTTCGGTTCAACCCGGCCCGGATCCAGAATACGCAAATCCGTCGGCGCGTACGTTGCAGGATCGCGCACGATGTAAGCGTAGGCGTTCCCGCGAGTCAGCGCCAGAACGACCATTGTTCGGCGAAACTCGAACGCCGACAGCTGATGATATTGCGCCCACTTCCGAACGAGCTTCCAGGCGGGATGCGTCTTTTCCTTGACCTTAGCCCGCTTGACGTGAAACGGCGTTTTCCCGACATAGTTCGCGATCAGTTCAACGCCGCGTTTGTACGCCGAGACCTTCAACGCAGAATCCGAATTAACCGAGATTCCAGCCAGCGACGAACCAACCGACCGCGAGGACAACGCGTAGTATTTATCGAGCGGCATGCCCAGCATAGAAGCCGCGCGAGTAAGGACGCGGCGACCGAACCGAACAATCGGATTCAACTTGCGTGGCCTTATTGTTTCCGATGGTGAATAAGTTCAGAAAGTAACTTTGCCGCGGCAACCGCTGAGACCGCATTCAGGACAGGGAACTGCACGCGCAGCCAGGCAAACGCCGCGGCAATGATCGCCTTCCGAATCGCCGGCCGAGCTTCTCGCAACCGTTGAGCAATCGTTTCGTTGCTCGATTCAATCCGGCCTTCAACGATCGTTGAAACCGTCCGATACCCGTCACGGCCGCGAACATCCAGCCCGGCGACCAGCACCTTAGATGCCGCGTGAAGTGATTCGCCGGCGACAAAATCGACCGCTTGCCGGAAGTGTTCGGCCTGGTCCGGATCCATCCGCCGCCGCAACCGGCAAAACGCCCGCGCCCCGATAAATCGCAGGACATCGCCCAGCGTCGCCCGCGTTTGTTTCCGCGGCCGCCAGCTTTTCCGCTGCGGCCCTTGCGTCGTGATGTGTGGAATGTCGTTCATTTGCACCCCAAAACGTCTATTAAACAACTCCCCGGCAATAACACCGGTTCAGTCGGTTTCCACCTCGGAAATATCGATTCCCAAGAAAACCGACCTGCACCATCGCAAACCGAACACGGAACAAAAGCAAACAAACGTTTCCAACTGCCAGGGACTTTTCCAAGGCCGTGACAGTTGGAGCATTCTGAATAACGACCATCGAAACGTTTCATACGATTCTAATCCTCGGACCGTCGCCCGTGTCTTTGTCCCGAGCTGCAGCAAACAGCGCTTCAGAAAGTGACATAATCCCCGCAACAATCGGGTCGATTTTCTCCGGTGAACTCTGCTTTGAAGGACGCGTCAGCCCTTCCGAGTTCGTGAACGTGATCAAATTAGACGCCGCAAAACTCAATAGCGGATCGTCGCCATGAATGAGCTGGCCAGCTTCCAACAGTTCCAGCATTTTCCGCATTGGTTCGTTATAGGAGCGGCACGTCTGGTCAAACTCGTACACCTTGAAACCGCGTGCCATCAGCTGCGTGCCGAATTCCCGCGCGTTGTTTCCATCCAGGGCAATAGTTTTCAAATTGTAAATCTGTTTCAGCTGCATGATGAGTTTCATCATGGAAGCTGTGTCGGTCGTGTTACCCTTCGTGACCGTCAGCGATTTGTTCTGAATCCACGTTGCCCAAGGTTCGGCCGTCAGATCACGTTCCGTTTTCTCCGGGATCCAGCCCCAGGACTTCCAGTAGTATTTGCCCGACCCAACCAACGGCGGGAACGTTCCGGAAATCGCCGCGATATCGTTCCGCCATCCTAAATCAATTCCCAAATATAAATTGCGGCCGCCGAGATTCGGCAACGGTTCGGCACCGACTGCCCAGAGCTGATCAGTAATAGCCCGTTGAAGGGATTCAACTTTCTGATTGCAGTGATAACGCCGAAACTCATTCAGAGCCGCCGCGACAATCGCCGCCTTCGCTGCCAGTTCTTCCAGATATTCGAGTTTCACCGAAACGCCGAGATTCGGGTTCGCCTTCTCCCAAACTTCCGGATCCAGCGGATTGTCCGCGTCATCAATGCAGCAAATGAAGACAAACAACGAATCGTCGATTGCGTCGCCCGTGACAACCTTCGAACAGTAGTCGCGTTCCCGGATCCACAACGCCGCCCGATCGTCTCCGGCGGTCGTGATCGTAAAGAACAACGGCTGCCGGCGTGAACCGGAACCCGTTGTCAGCTTCGCGTGGAATTCTTCGTGCCGAGCCTGCCACGCGTGAAGTTCATCGAAGCAAACACAATGCGGATTCAGGCCGTCGGCCGTTTTACCGTCCGCAGCCAGCGGCAAAAACTTTGAACCGTCCGGCAGTAGCAGCTGCTTTTTGGATTCCAGCGGCTTAATTCTGGACGACAGATACGGCCGCCGGGCAACCATCCGGCAGGCTTCATCCCAGACAATCGCCGCCTGATCGCGTTTCGTCGCCGCGCAATAAATCTCCGAACAGGGTTCGCCGTCCAGAACAAAGCAAAGGAGCATGATGGCGGCTGCCAGCGTGCTTTTGCCGTTCTTTCTGGCAATCTCAATGTGAGCCCGTCGAAATCGCCGCGTTCCGTCCGCCCGCCGCCAGCCGAACAAATTCCAGATAATAAACACCTGCCACGGCGACGGAATGAACGGCTTGCCATCGAATTCGCCTTTTGTGTGGCAGAGCAACGGCAGAAACGCAACTGACAGTTCGGCGCGTCGCTGGTCGAAATACCAGCCGTGCCGGTGTTGCTCTTTAATGTCCTTCCGATACCGCCGCACGGCTGCAATCTGCAGCTGCCCGGCCGGCCGTTTGCCGTTCAGCGTGTCGGTACAAAACTTGTCAACAGTTTGAGCGGCATTCATTTCAGAAACCTCCGCGTTGGCACAATGCAGAAGTTCCCGAATAGCAAATTCCGGGCAAAACCATTCGCTATCTGTTTCCGGGTAGCTCGACTCGTAGTGCGTTTCCGGCTTAACCTGTTGACATCCGAACCAGAAAACGATTCGTTCAAATAGTCGGCGAATCATTCTCAATGGCCTTTCGCAGCTGCTTTACGCTTCGCTATCTTCTTGATTGGTTTCGTCGGTCGTTTCTTCGCCGACTTCCGCGGAGCGCTCGAAGCAACCGGCGGAATCGCAAGAGCTTTAATCAGTTCAGAAATCGGGTCAATTTCTTCGCCCGTCCGTGGCTCGATGGACGTTGAGCCCGTGAGACCTGACCGGCTTGACGGAGTCATTCCGAAGTCAGACAGCAATTCCCGGACGGCTTTCGTTTGCCCCCGCATCAAAGCGCACAGCGGGTTCGGCGTCGGATAGCCTGACTCGCCAGCAAAAATAACCAGCTGTTCGGAACCAAGTTCGTCGCGTATCCGTAAATACCCGGCGATAGCGTCGCACAACATCGCGAACGCGACCGCGTCGAGTTTCTCCAGGAGCCCCAAAGCGTTCAGCGTCGGCGCGTGTTCGCGCCACAGTTCCAGCGCTTTCGGTGAATCCTCAACCCACTCCGGCGGATCCGGACAGACACCCGGACGGATGCCGGGTTTAGGGTTCGGTTTTCTTCCGCGCTTGCCTGCCCTTGTTCACAATCTCGTTTCGGTCAACGACGCACATTCCAGCCGCAACCATCGCGTCAACGTCTTCGCTAATCGTCAAAAAATCGTCACGTTCCCAAAACGTACCGATCCACACAACGCGCACGTTTCGCAGACTGACAATACTTGCCCCGTCCATAGCGATGAAAAACCGTTCGGAGCCTTCACGGTCAACCCACCGCAACGCCTGTTGATAGGTGCCCGCAATAATCACCAAGGGAAGATCAGGCGTTCTCTGCGCTACAGCGTTCACTTTTGATTTTCCTTCGCCGTTTTTCGGCTATGACATGACCAGCACAAAGCCTGATGATTTGCCGGCACCCAAAAACCCGGATCGTCCTGACCGGCAACCGGCTTGATATGGTCCGTCGCTTCGCTGGCCGCGACCTTGCCGGCAGCTTCACAGGCGACACAAAACGGGTTCAACTGCAGAAAACGCTGGGAATATCGCTGCCACTTCGCACCATAGCCCCGGGCGCTCGAGTTCGGGCGCCGCTCCCGCTTCTTGAAGACTCGCGGCAATGGCCGCCGTCGCGGCGGAGCCGTTGGCCTACCGTTTCCCCCGTGGATGCAGCCGAACGAGATCGATCAAGCCCGCTTCCCGGGTCGCCGGATCATCACTCGCAACGTACCCAACGTGCCATTCGACCACCCGGCCGTTTCGCCAAACTTCAATCAGCGGAATTCGCTGATCCGTGTCCCGTGCTGGCAATAACTGCCAGTCGGCGTTTTCGGTGACAGTTTCCGCCATCGTCCAGCCGTGATTTTCGCAGAGCCAGACTATGTCAGCCGCCAAAAATCGGCAAGGATCGCACGTTGCAGGATCGCCATACACCCGAACGCCGGTAAAGCTCGAGATTTTATCCGGCACCGGAACTGGCGGTTCATCAACCGCAGGCAGTTCAACCGGCATATTGTCAACGATCGGATCTGCCGGAACGTCGAATTCTGGCGATTCTGCCGGCTTTTCCGGAGCCGCCTTGATGCAACCAGCCAGCAACAATAGCCCAACCGCAAAAATCAGTCTCAACATGGCACCACCGAAAGACGGAACGCAGGATCGGCAACAGGTTCCTCGACTGACAGCCCGGCCGCCGTCGCAACGTCGCGAAGTTCAGCAAACGCATCTTTCCACGAAACACGGCCGGCGGCTTCTTCCAGCGTTGCGCGAAAGTCGCCGCGTTTCGCAGTTGTCTGATTCGCATCCATCAAAGCGTACCGAATTTCGGCCGCCAGCTTGTCTTCTTTGTCCTTCAACGGTTTCGCCGGCTTCTCAGCTTCCAGCCTGGCGGCCAGTGTTTCAGCGTATTCGCGGAGCATTTCCGCCGTCAACTTCGTTGCCCTGGGTCAATCCCTTTCATCGTCGGCCGGTTCGTCGGCCGGAAGCGTGGGCGGCGATTCATCGCGCCCGAAAAAATCAAGATCGGCCCGCGTGTCACGACGGCGATCAATGCAGTAACAGCCGACGGCAACAACCGCCAGCATCAGCAACAGCAGAAACGAAACGCGGCGGTTCATTTCGCAGCCTCGACAATCTTCGGCTTCGCTTCCAACGCCGCAACCCGAGCCTCGAGCGCCGTCAGCCGATCGGCCGATTGTTTCCCGAGAATGTTAGCCCAATTGCGGATCACACTCAGCGCGCCCGTCGGCAGCACATAACCGGCAACAGCGATTGCGACGGAAAAGACCGTTCGAACTTGTTCGGCATCCATCCCGGCAGTCGTATCGACGCCGGACTTATACCCGGCAGTTCCCAGCACAGCGTAACCGGCCGTTCCGGCCACAGTCGCAAGCGTCCCGCGGAGCTTCGGGGACTTCAGCAAACTCTGCAATTTCGACCTGACAAACTCCGGCAGAAAGAAAAAGCCGCTTCGCTTCCATGCTCCACGGCTGCAGCCTGCATCCTTGCAAGCAACGCGTAATCTCGCAGACGGTGCGCAACGAAGTCAACACCCAAGGATGGGAAACAGATGGAATCCATCCGACTCGCGACAAATTACAGGCAAAACCGATCTAACCGACAGCCCGCGACCAATTCCGACCGGCTAAAAAACAGAATCACCTGCGCCTATACAAAAGCCGAACGCGCCGCGATAGAATGGCTCAACCGCACGCCGCCCGTCGAAAATCTCCCGCAGAAATTCGCCGAGCTGCGCGGCCGAGCCCGGCGCGAAATCGCGAAAGTGATCGACGCCGCAACGCTCGCGGAACTTGTGAGCCTGCACGGCAAATTCATTGAAGCGCGACAAATGGGAACCAAGGACTGAAAATCCTGGTGTCGGGGGTTCGATTCCCCCTCTGCCCATTTTTCCATGTTTCCACAATTGAATTCCGAAGCAGGCCCACAAAGAACATTTGTTTTTTGCGGGTCTTTTGTTTTCAATGCCCCGCTTAGTCTGATAGTGCTTCAAAAAATTGGGGCGTAGTGGACGAGGCGACGAGGCCCGGTCGGCTCTGCAACTGCCGGGGCTCGTGGACACGTCCACTACGATTCATTCCCTTTTTGCGTTTCGACAGAGCATCAGTCGGGGATTGGGCGATCGCAGAAAGGGGCCCATGAAGATAGCGATCATCACGGCTGGCGGAGCGGGGATGTTCTGTGGGTCCTGCATGCAGGATAACACGCTGGCTCGCGCCCTGAGACTGGCGGGGGCCGACGCCTTGTTAATTCCCACCTATACGCCAATTCGCGTCGATGAATCAGATGAATCTGTCTCGCGTGTTTTTCTTGGCGGCATCAATGTTTATCTTGATTCAAGATTACCTGGCTGGAGTTGGCTGCCACGAATCTTCAAACGCTGGCTGGATCGTCCGTCTGTCGTTCAGTTTTTATCGAAACGCAGCAGCAGTACTGATGCCAGTCAGCTGGGCGGCCTGACCATCGATTTACTTCGCGGATCAAAAGGACCTCAGCACGCTGAGATCCGGGAACTGATCAGCTTTCTCTGTACTGATCTGCGACCGGATGTGATCCTGTTCAGTAATGCTCTGCTGTCAGGAATAGTCCCTGAGCTGAGGTCGCAATTCGGTGGCCGAATCGCCTGTATCCTGCAGGGTGACGACATTTTTCTGGATGCACTCATCGAACCCTGGAAGACGCAGGCGCGCGAATTGGTATCACGGCACGCCGCGGGCTTTGATCGATTGTTCACGCACAGCAAGTACTACACGGACTACATGCGGGAATATCTCAATCTACCCACATCAGAATTCCGCACGATTCCACTGACGGTCGATCCGGATTCGCACCTGGCGAACCATGAACTGCATCGAAACGCTGGTGCGACGACTGAGCCACTGGCGGGATCCACGAACCGAGAATATCTGAAAGTCGGTTACTTCGCACGCATTTGTCCCGAGAAAGGCATTTTTCACTTTCTGGACGCGGCCGAAGATCTGATTTTACAACGGGCAAAGGTCGATTTCGTGATTGCGGGATACCTCCCCGAATTACATCGAGCACGTTTCGAACACCGATTGCGGCAAGTGCAGAAACTGGCTGGCGATGGACAGGTGTGCTGGGCCGGGAGTCCTGCAGAGCGTGAAGAAAAGTTTCGGATACTGCGTTCATTTGACTGGCTGTGCGTACCCACAGAGTACCATGAACCCAAAGGACTGTATGTGCTCGAAGCGGCCCTGGCAGGCGTTCCGTCGCTTTTGCCGGACCACGGGGCATTTCCGGAACGCATCGCTGATCTTGGAATCGGACGACTTTACCAGCCAGGTTCCCGAGGGGCTCTGGCTGAAGCGATCGGACAGCTGCCTGCGGTCCGCAGTGGCTCGACACCGTGGAACGTAACGCTCCGCGATCGTTGTCTTGACCGGTACGGAATGGCGACGGCCGGTGCCGAAATTTTGGCGGCAATTCGCGAGATTTTGTAATGGCACAGATCGATCATCAGCGCTACCGTCATCGCGTCGCCTTTGTCGGGAACCGGGAAAACTTTGATTGAAGTATCTACCATCACCCGAGTGCAATAAGATTCCTGGTCAGCTGTTCAAGCCCGATGGGTCACAAGCTGGCGAAACGTTGCCCGTAGATTTTAACCAGAGGATCCCCCGGCCCTTGCGGCTTGTCGAATTAATCGCCCGCGGGCCTCGCCCCGTGGTGTCACAACGCGTTCGCTCCGGGAATAAACGGACAGTTCCCGGAGCAAAGGCCTTGCGAGCCGCTGAGGTGAACTCCAGGGGGTATTGAATCCACAGTCTGCATGAGTCGGGAAAAATTATGAGCGAAAAACTGCAAATCACGGTAACAACCACGACGGAATCACAGGACGCGCTGCCCGTGGAAACGAAGGCGGTTGAGAACCTCGAAGTCAAAGATGCGCAGCTCATCTTCACCAATGTGTGGAACGAGCTGGAAGCGGAATTCGGCCATGAGAATCTGAGATTTTCAAAAGAGTTGATTCTGCTGGGGGGTGCGCCGGGAGCCGGTAAGGGAACCAACACAGAATTTATCATGAAAGCCCGCGACCTCACGTGTGAGCCTATCGTCGTCAGCTCCCTGTTGAATACTCCGCAGGCGCGTCGTATCAAACAGGCCGGCGGGATGGTGGGGGACAGAGAGGTTGTCGAGCTGGTGTTCCGGAAACTGCTCGAAAAAGAATACCGCGATGGTTGCGTCCTTGATGGCTTTCCACGGACTCGAGTGCAGGTGGAATGCCTGAATCTGCTGGTTCATAAAATGAATCAACTCAGCCGGGAATATCGTGAAACGCCGCTGGCGATCAATTTCCGGAAGCCTACGATCCACGTGATGGTATTGTTCGTTGATGAAACAACCAGTATCGAGCGTCAGTTAAGTCGAGGCCGTGAAGTCAAGGAATGGAACGCCAAAGCGATCGTGGAGGGAAAAGAGCTGCGTGAAGAAAGGGCAACGGATCTGGATCCGGAAGCAGCGAAACGCCGTTATCGCGTATTTAAGGACGAAACCTGGGAGGCCTTGCAGTCACTGAAGGAAATCTATCACTATCACTTTGTCGATGCTCAGGGGGACATTGAAAGCGTTGAACGTAACATCCGAAACGAACTCGACTACCAGTCCTCGCTGGAACTCGACCCGGAAACGCATGATGCTGTTCGACACCTGCCACTTGCGAGTGATCTGATTACGCATGCGCGTCAGGAGCTGGTTCGCCGCATGGACAGCTACCAGCTTGAGCATCGCACGTTGTTTCACAAAGTGATCCGTGTGATCGAAGATCGCTTCATTCCGATCGTCGTTCGACACGCGATTCCCGGACTGGCCATCGTAAATTCGGAAGATCCTCTGTTCGATGACCCACTGGCACTGGCGATGGTGATCGACATCTTTGCCGAACGGGGTTACCGGGCCGTGGCCAACGTGAACCGAGCAGAAATTCCGGAGAGCGTCAATCTG
>JAGQQS010000630.1 GCA_020426105.1 Planctomycetaceae bacterium | reverse complement strand
GCGGTCTGGCGCTTTCTGGAATTGCGGGAACTGCAGGGCGGTGCGCGGCGCGTGGTGGCGCTGGTCTTGCTGGCCCTGGCCCTGGGACTGGCCGTTTTCACCCTGAACCGGATGGTCATCTGGCAAAATTCGATCCGCGACCTGATGGGGATGGAAGAATTGGAGACGGCGTATCCTTATCGGACGGCTGCCATTTCCATTGTATTCGCCGCGATTCTGGTGGCACTCGCCCGCTCGTTTATCGCCGTCTGTGTATACACAGCGTCGAAGCTCAACCGCTATTTTCCACGCAGGGTCTCCGGGACACTGGCGTTTATCGTTGTCGCTTTCATGGCGTCTGTCCTTTCAAACGATCTGGTGGTGAAGAGTTTGCTTTCGAGTGCCGATTCATTCTTTGCCAATCTGGATGAGTTGAGTATTAGCGATATCCAGCAGCCGAGTGATGAAGATCGGACAGGAAGCGATGCTTCGTTGGTAACGTGGGAATCGATTGGGCGACAGGGAAAACTCTTCCTTGCATCCGGTCCGACTCAGTCAGAGATCGCGGACTTTAGTCACGCGGAGGCTGAACGCCCGATTCGGGTTTACGTTGGCTTCCGTTCGCGCCCAACGATGAAAGAACGCGCCCAGTTGGCCCTGGAGGAACTGAAGCGAGTCGGTGGTTTCGAAAGACGTTTGTTGATCGTTGCCACACCGACGGGAACCGGCTGGGTCGATCCCTCGGCGGTCGATACGCTGGAATATCTGCACAACGGGGACACTGCGATTGTGAGTATTCAATATTCCTATCTGCCGAGCTGGATTACGATCCTCGTGGATCCACAGCGTTCGATCGACTCCGCCAGAGCGCTGTTCGATGAAGTTTATGCCTATTGGAAGACATTGCCCCGTGATTCGCGTCCCCGACTCTATCTGCAAGGGCTGAGTCTCGGCTCGTTGGGATCAGAACGGTCCGCCGAGCTATTGACAATTTTTGAGGATCCGATTGATGGGGCTCTCTGGAGCGGACCGCCGTTTCCGAGTCAAAACTGGAATTCGGCTGTTCGCAATCGAAACGCAAACAGTCCTGCGTGGTTGCCTACGTTCCGGGACGGACGTCTGCTTCGGTTTACAGCGCAGGAGAACTCGCTGGAGCCGGAAAAAGCGTGGGGGCCAATCCGCAACGTTTACATTCAATACTCCAGTGACCCTATGGCCTGGTTCTCGCCCGAGCTCGCGTGGAGCCGACCCGCGTGGTTAACGCATCCACCAGGGCCGGATGTTTCACCATATCTTCGCTGGTATCCGATCATCACGTTTCTGCAAATCGGGTTCGATCTGCCGATGGCGACCACTGTACCCATTGGGCACGGCCATAACTATTCGCCCTCCAGCTATATCGACGGTTGGGTCGCTGTGACAAACCCGGAAAATGTATCGCCCGGGCAGGTTGATGCCTTAAAACAATTGTTTCGCGGCAGGGACACACCAAAACCTTAAAACCCGTGACAAAACCTGCGTGAGCCGCGGAAGTTCTGTTAGGGGGTTCTTAGTTTTTCAGCAGTTTGCGGAACTCATTCAACGGCTTTGTGTTCGCCACGTCGGCCGCGGTGAGCCCCGCGCGGCGGGCCTGATCCACGCCATACTCAAGCACTTCAAAGCCGTTCACGCTGTGTGCGTCAGTACTGATGACGATCGGGATTCCCAGGTCCTTCGCGGCCGCCGCATGAATATCGTCCAGATCCAGGCGACTGGGGTGCGAATTGATTTCCATCATGACGCGGTTGTCCGCCGCCGCTTTCAGCAAATCTGTGAAATTGACATCGGCGCCTTCACGACGGCCGATCATACGTCCCGTGCAGTGGCCAATAATATCCACATGGGGATTCGTCACGGCGGTCATCAGCCGCTTCATAATCTGATCACCCGGCTGTTTGAGGCCGTAATGCAGCACCGCGATCACCCAATCGGCTTCAGCCAGAACGTCGTCCGGAAGGTCCATCGTCGCATCCTCAAGGATATCGCATTCGATGCCGCACAGGATTTCAATTCCGGACACGCGCTGCTGCACTTCCCGAATAGCGTTCCAGTGTTCCCTCAGCCGCCTGGCATCCAGACCATTCGCCATTGAAACGCGTTTACTGTGGTCCGTGATGGCGATATATTTGAGTCCCCGTGCTTTTGCCGCCATGGCCATTTCTTCGATGGTGGCGACGCCATCGGAGGCGGTTGTATGCATATGGAGGTCGCCCTGAATGTCGTCAACGGTCACAAGTTTTGGCAGCACACCGGCGTCCGCCCATTCGAACTCACGGCGATGTTCGCGGAGTTCCGGAGGAATCCACGGCAGACCGATGGCCGCGTAGACATCTTCCTCCGTACGACCCGCGATTTGTTCCTCACCTCGAAAAACTCCGTATTCATTCACCTTCAGATTGAGATCTTTGGCCCGCTGTCGCACAACGATGTTATGTTCTTTTGACCCCGTAAAGTATTGCATTGCCGCCCCGAACGAGCCCTCTGGTACGACGCGCAGATCCAGTTCGATGCCTGTTTTCAGCCGGACCCGCTGTTTCGTATCACCGCGTTGCAACACTGTTTCTACAAGGGGATGTGCCGCCAGTCGATCCATGGGAGGGCCCGAATCGGAACAGGTTGCCAGGATGTCGAGGTCGCCACATGTCTCCCGACGTCGCCGACAGCTTCCTGCGACGGCAACCTGCTCCACCTCGGCAAGCTGTTTCAGATCATCGACGATAGCTTCGGCCGCGGCCCGAGCATCGGCAATGGAGACTCGTTCACCCTGCTTCGCTGCAAGGTCAATATTCTGCAGGATCGACTGTTCGGTTTTTTTGCCGAAACCTTTCAGCTGTGCCAGTTGTCCGGCCTCACACGCCGCTTTCAAATCGGTGAGTGATTTCAGTCCCAGTTCATTGAAGAATACAGACACCTTCTTTGGCCCGACTCCCTGAATGCGGAGCATATCAAGTACTCCGCTCGGAATTTCCTGCCGCAGTTCTTCGAGTGCCGCGTGTTTACCAGTCGTCACGATTTCAGTGATCTGCCGTGCGAGATCTTTGCCGATACCCGTCAGCTCCGTCAGGTCGTCTCCGGACCGCACCATGTCGTCAAGCGACTCAGACGTCGAAGAGATGGTGCGTGCTCCGTTCCGATAGGCGCGAATCCGAAACGGGTTCGCCCCCTGAATCTCAAGGAGATCTGCCAGAAGTTCAAAATGAGAAGCTATTGTATCGTTTTTCATACAAATTTAATCTGTGAGAATGAACTGTTCACGAAATCCTTAATTCGCCAGACTGCAATCGTATTGCTGCGAATATCCGCGAGGG
>JAGQQS010000629.1 GCA_020426105.1 Planctomycetaceae bacterium | reverse complement strand
AACGACATTTCTGATCTAAGCGTGGGGATGGTTATTGAGGGAGCTGTTACGAACGTCACAAAGTTCGGAGCGTTCGTCGATATCGGCGTGCATCAGGACGGGCTGATACACGTTTCGCAACTCGCGGATCATTTCGTTCGTGACCCGTCGGAGATCGTTGCCGTAGGAGACATCGTCAAAGTCACGGTACTGGAGATCGATTCGGAACGACGTCGAATCGCCTTATCCCGAAAATCCGGGAAATAAGACGCATTTCCACGCAGAGGCAATCCGCAGACGGATCGCCCGGGAATTGAAGTGTTCATCAATGCTTCTTCGACTTTTGTCAGTTATACCCGGGCATTCGTCCCGAAAATACGAACTGATTCATCCTCTGCGCCGGAAAACGGGGGGGCTCAGCAAAACGGGCGGAACGCCGAGGCGCGACAGCCCTGAGGAGACTTCGCACTATTGGTTCCCGGAGCTTTTTCCAACGGTTGTTGATTTGCAATTCCTTGAGGGAGACTCATACTCCGTGTCTCCCGGTGTTTCGGCCCGGGAGCGAGGGCAGAATCGATGGCTCGCAGGCAGTTACTGACGACTGATTCCTGTTCCATGGTTTACACCCAGGTTGGTATTTACGAAAAAGAGCGTGATTAGTTTCAGTCGAAGAATGACGGAGAAGAATAAAGATGTCTGCGGCCGCCGAGTTTCCGATTCCACTCAGCCAGTATACCGTTTTGCCACTGGATCCAAAGATCGCGAAACTGACGGCCGATCAAAGAAAGACACTCCAGCGAAACATTGACATCTGTCGCGATGCCATCATCTTCTTCACTGCAATTGCGGATGCGAAAGGGCTGGGCGGACACACCGGAGGACCGTTCGATACGGTGCCTGAGGTCTGCATCATGCACGGGTTCATGAAACACGCGGCATCCGGTGGAACTCCTGATATTCTCCCGGTGTTCTTCGACGAAGCGGGCCATCGCGTGGCGACGCAGTATCTGATGGCCGCGCTGGAGGGCGAATTGCCGGTCGAAAAACTGTATCACTATCGTGAATATTTGTCGCACTTGCCAGGGCATCCGGAACGCGGATTCACACCGGGAGTCAAATTTTCTTCCGGCCGGCTGGGCCATTTGTGGCCGTTCGTGAACGGTGTAGCGATCGCAAATCCGGGTAAAGTCGTGTTCATGCTCGGTTCAGACGGATCGCAGATGGAAGGCGACGATTCAGAAGCGGCGCGTCTGGCGGTGTCCCAGAATCTGAATGTGAAACTGCTGATTGATGACAATGATGTGACGATCGCCGGCCATCCGTCAAACTATATGCCGGGCTATGACGTTGGCAAAACCCTGGAAGGACATGGTCTGAAGATCGATATTGGAGATGGCGAAGATCTGGATGCCTTGTATGCTCGGATGTGTGCCGCAGTGACTGCGGCTGGTCCGGTTGCTCTGATCAATCGCCGCAGGATGTGCGTGGGAATAAAAGGGCTTGAGGGCAGTGCTCACGGTCATGATGTCATCAAAGTTTCTGTTGCCAAAGAATACCTGACATCGCGCGGCCAGACGGCAGCAGTTGAGTATTTGAACAATGTCACGAAGGGGCCGTCCGGTCCGACGTACGAAGGCAGCTGCAGCAAGAACATTGGCAAGAATCGTGATCTGTTCGGAAAATTCCTCAACGAAATTCTGGACAAGATGCCGGAAGCTCAGCGTATCGCGACCGTGCGTGTGTTCGACTGTGACCTTGAAGGATCGTGTGGTCTGAATCATGTGCGGGCGGCTCATCCCGAAGTTTTTGTCCGCGGCGGAATTATGGAACGCGGCAATTTTTCTGCCGCGGCAGGCTTCGGATACGAATCCGGGAAGCAGGGAGTCTTTGCCACTTTCTCTGCATTTCTTGAAATGATAATTTCTGAGATCACGATGGCGCGACTGAATCAGGCCAATGTGCTGGCTCATTTCTCCCACGCTGGTTGCGACGACATGGCCGATAACACGTGCCATTTCGGGCTCAATAACATGTTTGCCGCCAATGGGCTGCCAGAAGAAGGTCGCGACACAACGCGGCTTTATTTTCCCGCCGACCAGCATCAGTTCAAGGCATGCCTGACACAGATCTACCATGAAGCCGGTCTGCGTTTTCTGTTTTCAACGCGTTCCGGTGTTCCCGATCTGCTCACTGAAGAGGGGGCACGGTTTTATGGTGACGACTATAAATTTGTACCTGGCCGCGATGATGTGATCCGGGAAGGCAGCGATGGCTACATCGTCTCTTTCGGAGAAACTGTTTACCGATCTCTGGATGCCGTCATTAAGCTCAGGTCGCAGGGTATCAATATCGGCCTGATCTGTAAGGCGACGCTCAATGTTTACGATGAAGCAATGATGGAGAAACTGGCGGCAGCGCCGCTGGTACTTGTGGCCGAATCGTTCAATGTCAATACCGGACTTGGCTCTCGCTTCGGCACAGAATTGCTCAAACGCGGTTTCAAAGGGCGGTACAACAACATCGGTACGAATCGCGAAGGCTCAGGGGGGCTGTGGCAGCAGATGGGGCATCAGGGAATTGACACAGACGGCATTCAGGCAGCCATCAAGGCATTGTTGAAGTAGGTCCGACCGCGAAAGTACGATCATGCCGTCCCACGGATTTCTTGGTTATCCGACCACTTTTATGCTGGACTTTGTTGTCTGCGCGCTGGCTTTAGTGGTTCCCCTGCTGCTCTGGAGCTTATGGCTGGTCAAGTTTCGGAAACAGTATGCTGCGCACAAACGGTTGCAGATTTCTCTGGGGGTGATTCTGCTTCTGGCCGTCACAGCATTTGAAGTGGACGTGCAATTGGTTCACGGCGGGTGGGAGAACATCGTTGCTCAGCAACAACTGAGTCCCGAAGGACTTGCGGCCAAAGTCAGCGCCGTGAGACCATGGTTGCTCGTCCATCTGCTGTTCGCGATTACAACGCCTTTGCTGTGGATCATCACCATCACGCTGGCACTTCTGCGGTTCAGGCAGCCATTAGGTCCGACCACACACAGTGGCTTACACAAAATCCTTGGCTGGGCATCAACTATTGATATTACGCTGACGTCCGTGACGGGATTACTATTCTACTATGTGGCGTTCGTCAGACAGTAGAGTTCTCAGCGCAAGCGAAACATGCCCTGTAGCGGCGCTTGCCAACTGATGGTGTGTTGATTCGGTTGTTTAGCCCGACCCGCAGGGGATTATTCTGCAAAAACACCTCCCCTGCGGGTTGTGTTAAACGAGAAATACCTCAGGAAAGCACTCAATTAACACGCCGCTGGTGCGTTGCAGTCTGCTTCACATCACGTGCGATTAGCGACGAATCTCAATGCTTCGGTCCCATTACCTTTTCTGGTCGATCCTGCTGCTGGCGCTGTTGCTGCGAGTTCTCGCGGCCGTCGTGATCGACCAGCGGGTAACCGCTGCCGGGCGTACTTTTCTCATCGAAGGTGATGCCAACGGCTATTGGGAACTGGCACAGAAGATCGCCGCAGGGGAAGAGTACTCAATTTACCAGCCGCCGCGTTATGTGGAACGCACCCCCGGATTTCCACTCCTGCTCGCCATGAGCATCAGCCTGTTCGGAAAAAGCGTGTTTGCGGCGACCCTGGTCATGGCCTTTGTTGGTGCAGCCTGCTGTTGGCTGACATGGCTGCTGGCCGTAAAGCTGTTTAACGAAACCACTGCTCTGTGGGCAATGGTCCTCGTCGCGGTTTCCCCCCTGCAGATCGGGAGTAACGTTCAGATTCTCTCCGAAACCTGGTTCAGTTTCGGATTATTAGTTTGCCTCCTGGCACTTGCACGGCTGTTGCAACAGCCACCACAATCGATGTCGAAATTAGGCAGGATCGCCTTCAGCAACGGCGTTCTCACCGGGCTCACCGTCCTCATTCGTCCCGGCTGGCTTGTCTGGACAGGACTCAGCTCTCTGATCGTCATGCTTTTCGGAACAGTCTCCTTGCATAAGCGAGTTCTGTGTGCCGCTCTAATAGGTGCCGGTTGCATTGTCGCGCTAACGCCATGGGCCTGGAGAAACAGCTGCGTCACGGGGCATTGGGTCTTTACGTCGCTGTGGTCAGGTCCCAGTCTTTACGATGGCCTCCATGCAGGCGCTACAGGAGCCAGTGATATGGCTTTTTTTGATCAGGAAAATGTCATGTCAACCATGTCCGAATTCGAAATGAACGCACACTACAAAAAGCGGGCAATGGAATTCGCAATCGCTCATCCAGGCCGCACGCTTGAACTGGCGATGCTGAAAGCTGGTCGCTATCTAAGCCCCTCCCTAAACGCCCCAGGTTTCTCAGGGGGCCCGTTTTCCGTGTTTTGCACATTGTGGTATCTCACGTTGACGGTGTTGATGATCGCGGGTACCTTAAAGTTGCGGGGTAGACTGAGTGTTGTCGCCTTGCTTGCGGGACCATTTCTGCAGTTTTTGCTGGTTCATATGGTGTTTGTGGGGTCGGTACGCTATCGTTTACCGGTGGAGTTTCCATTGTCGATTTTAGCAGCACATGGAATTTCGGCGATTTGGC
>JAGQQS010000628.1 GCA_020426105.1 Planctomycetaceae bacterium | reverse complement strand
GGCACCAAATGAGGTTCTCAGACCAACTCCTGATCGACAAAGCTGTCATGATCCGGTTTTCAAGGGGATCCATCGCGAGCCTTGATCGCCATCAGATGGCGGAATGTTCGCAGATACAGATGTCCATTTGCAACGGCCGGTGTCGAATGGCAATCATCGTGCAGCGGAGTACGTCCGAGTTCCTCGAATTGATTGCCCGCTCGGATCACGACGACGTCGCCGCTTTCGGTCACGCAGTAAATTCGATCCTCGATGCAAATCGGCGACCCACTGAATCCACCCTCAATCCGGTGAGACCAGATTTCTTTTCCCGTCAGAAGTTCAAGACACACAAGGATCCCTTTGTCACCCCACAGAAACAACATTCCGTTATGTGCAATCATACTGGGTACATAAGGCAGAGTTGTTTTTCTTTCGTACACAATTCGCGATTCATCACTCACCGCCGGGGCCGACTGAAGTGCCACCAGATATTTTCCCGTTCCGCCTCCACCGGATGTTGCAAAAATCAGACCGTTTGATTCAATGGGCGACGCGACCGTACGGCTGGGAAGTGGCACTGTTTTCCAGTTGAGTTTTCCCGTCGCGGGATCGAGACTTGTAATTCCGTTCGACTGACTCAGATAGATGATTTGGTATCCGGCCTGACCGTTCGACACAATGATCGGGGTTGAATACGAGGTGGTGCCGGGCAGCCGTTCTGATTGCCAGACAACATCGCCGGTCGTGGTATTCAACGCGATCAGTGAGCTGGGGCCGACCTGATCGTTGGGAATCAACAGGAGGCCGTCATGGACAATCGGCGAAGCTCCCAGTCCATGTTCGCTTTCGTACGTTCCAGCGTCGCGGCGCCAGACTTCGTTGCCACTGAAATCCCACGCGATCACCAGTTGCCGCGCATCGTCCGCGAAGAGCACATAGACATGCCTGCCGTCTGTAGCCGGCGTGCTGGAAGCCCAGCTGTTCTTTTGATGTTTCTCGCTTCGATTGAGCTGAATCGATCGCTGCCAGCGCTCCTGGCCCGAATCAGCATCCAGACAATGCACGAATCGCTCCCCGCCACCTTCTGTCGCGGACGTGATAAATAAAGTTTTGCCCCACACAATTGGCGACGAATGTCCCACCTGCGGCAATTCAATCTTCCATGCATATTCGTCATCGGTCCAGGCAGATGGGATTCCGGGAAGATCACTGAGTCCCGATCCATTTTCACCGCGAAAACGCGGCCAATTCTGGGCCAGCAAAGATTTCGGTTCCGAACCCATGCCGCAGATGATCAGAGCGAGAGTCAGCAGGCACAACCGACACATAATAGTACACCTTCGGGGAAACGTGCGGAATTCCGTCATTCTGCCGCACGTTACGCCGTCCGCGGCTTTGATGCAACGTTTCGGCGTTGGATGATGCCGGAGTTACTATCATGACAGCAACCAATTACAATGATCGCCGTCGTGAGTCGGGTTGCCATAATTCAAGCAGCCGCAAGAGCTTGCGGCTCCGCCGTCACTCGAAGTATCGCCGTCGAATGACGGGGTGCGCTCGGATCTTACAGTCAAACGGTGGCAATTCTTCTATCGGTTCACCAAACTATTGCTTTGTCGAATTCGAAAAAGCAAATGATATCGTAGTGGACGAGG
Organism: Planctomycetaceae bacterium; assembly: GCA_020426105.1. GTDB lineage: Bacteria > Planctomycetota > Planctomycetia > Planctomycetales > Planctomycetaceae > SXXK01. The sequence goes on along the minus strand of JAGQQS010000628.1, from coordinate 122 downwards.
CCACGAGTCCCTGGAGTGGCAGGGTTGAGCGGGACTCGTCGCCTCGTCCACTACTGCAAATTTTTGTTGACCGGGACTCGTCGCCTCGTCCACTACCGCAAATTTTTGTTGACCGGGACTCG
>JAGQQS010000627.1 GCA_020426105.1 Planctomycetaceae bacterium | reverse complement strand
GGTACGACAACGAGTGGGGCTATTCAAACAAGGTTCTGGAAATGGCCCGAGTGATCGCCAGGTAACGCGGAACTCATTGCCTGTCAAACCGTGTTGGGTTCCTGATTTTCGAACAGGAACGCCTTTCAGACTACAGCCCTGCGGCACCTGCTGCAGGGCTGCTGTCGTAGGTTCCCTGCTGTGTGCACGATTTCAAATAAATCGCCAACAGGCACCGCGTTCGAAATCGATTGAGTCAGGCACAACAGGCCCGGAAACCGTCGGGTACAGAGCCGTAAACCGTGAGACCCGGCCGTGTTGGCAGTTTTTCTGCGGAACCTGGCGCGAAGTCAGCGGCTGCTGTTTCCGCGTTTTTGGAGGAGTGCAAAAATCTTTGGCAATCAGATTACAAATTCGACGCAATCCCCTTGAACATCATCTGGATGATCACAAACTACTAATTATGTGACAGCGCCCAGAGCAGGCTTCTGATGATTTCGAGTATTCTGCAGTCTGCTGTTACCCATCGCAGTACACGCCCGATCCGGTGAGGCCGCCAATGACATTTTCACTTCAAGGGTCGTTTCTGATCGCCGCACATCATCTCCGAGATCCCAATTTTTATCGCAGTGTTGTGCTGATGCTTGAACATAGTCCACAGAGCGCTATGGGATTGATTGTTAATCGGCCGACCGGGACCACAATCGGAGAGGCACTGGCCCAGCATCAGCCCATGAACGGACTCGATTCCCCCGTTTACTTTGGCGGACCAGTGGAGCAGAACGCGCTCTTTGTCCTGCATAATTCAGTGACATTGGCCCAGCAGGATCAGGAGATTAGCCCGGGGTTGTATCTTGCCGGCAGTGAACGTTCATTTGATCAAATTGTGTGTCGGGAAAAACCTCAGGAGATCAATATTCAGTTTCGTTTGTTGTGCGGCTATGCAGGCTGGGGCGCGGGGCAATTGGAGAGCGAAATGGATCGCGGCGACTGGAATGTCCTGTCATCCGCTGGAAGTATGTTGCTGGAACAAGACCCCTACGGCTTCTGGGACGTGTGTGTAAAACGCTTAAAACGCGTATCCGCATTGCTGCCGCACGATGCACGTAATCCCAACTGGAATTGAAACGGCGACTGGAACGAGCAATTCAGGCCGTTTGGATGTCGGCAACATCCTGCAGGCCCAGTTCTTCAATACTGATCTCCCGCATTTTGAATTTCTGAATTTTTCCGGTCACCGTGACCGGAAATGCGTCAACGAATTTCCAGAAGTGCGGAACTTTGAAATACGCCATTCGCGCTTTGCAAAAGGTTGTCAAATCTTCTTCGGTAGCCGTTGCCGCGCCCCGAAGCTGGATCCACGCCATTACAACTTCGCCAAATCTCCGGTCGGGAACTCCGATGATCTGTACGTCCTGAACAGCTGGATGCTGATACAGGACTTCTTCAACTTCCCTGGGTGAAATATTCTCACCACCCCTGATGATCAAATCGCGTAATCGTCCCGTGATTCGATAATATCCATTCGATTCCCGCAGCGCAAGGTCGCCCGTACGGAGCCAGCCCTCCGGATCAATCGCTTCTGCAGTTTTTTCGGGCAACTTGTAGTACCCCAGCATGACATTGTGGCCGCGACAACAAAGTTCCCCCTGCTGCCCGTCAGCAAGTTCGCAGCCCGTTGCCGGATCGACGATTCTCACTTCGACGCCTGGCAACGGCCTGCCAATCGTGCCGACGCGCAGCTCTATGGAATCATCTGCGCGCGTCTGAGTGATCAGAGGAGATGCTTCCGTCTGCCCATACCCAATGGTCAACTGCGACGCTCCCATATCGCACGTTACACGTTTCATCAACTCAACGGGACACGGACTGCCAGCCATAATGCCGGTGCGAAGCGAGCCCAGTTGTCGCTCACCGTAGTGAGCGTGCTCCAGCATCGCTATGAACATCGTGGGAACTCCATAGACCGCCGTGCAACACTCTGTCTCAATGGCCTGCAAGGTGGCACCGGCATGGAAACTTTCACTCGGAAAGACCATCACTGCTCCATGAACGACAGAGCACAGCGATCCCAGTACACAACCGAAACAATGGTACAAAGGCACTGGAATGCAGATTCGGTCCAACGAAGTCAGTTTCTGGCACAGCCCGGAATACCAGGCGTTTAACAAAATGTTACGATGCGAAAGGGTGGCTCCCTTTGGTGTGCCCGTCGTTCCCGACGTAAACTGTATATTGATGGCGTCAGTCCACATTACTTCCCATTCAGCAGCAGCCAGTTGTTCGCATGAGACCGACTCGGCACCTTCCAAAAATGTTTCCCATGATATTACACCGTCCGTAAAATCGCCTCGAATCGTGATCAGCCATTTTAAGTCGGGAAACTCAGTACTTGCGAGCATGCCGGGCGGATGGCTGGTGAGTTCAGGTAAGAGTTCGCGTACTGCCGAAAAATAATCAGTCCCTTTGAAACTATCGATCAGCGCCAATCCGCGAATCCCGGCCTGCCGCAGGGCACAGGCAAGTTCATTCGTGCGGTATGACGGATTGATGGTCACCAGAATCACACCAATCCGTGCCGTCGCGAACTGCAGCAGAACCCACTCGGGTACGTTGGTCGCCCAAACACCAAATCGATCTCCGCGACGCAGACCGATTGCCAGCAATGCGCGGGCCACACGATCCACGTCGAGATCGAATTCCAGCCAGCTCCATCGGATGCCGGTGCTGCAAAAGACCACAGCGTCCTGCTCACGAAATCGTATGGCGGTCTGCCTGAGCACCTCTCCAATTGTCAGCGTGTCCAGCCACGGAGTCGCTGCTTCGCTCACCGCAGACTGAGCAAGATTATTCGCAATCTTATCGATTTTCATATTCCCTGCCCCGGCCGGGTAACATCAGCGCGACGATTTGTGCAGCGGCATCGACAGCAAAGCCTGAGCGAGAGCCTTACCCTGCGCGTCGTTCCGAAGACTGCGCTGCAGGATACCGCGGACCACAAAATTTAGTCCGCAGAGATTCGGCAGTTCAAAACGTTCTACAGAGTCAACTCCAAGCGGTTCGAAGAATTTCAAGACTCGATCCGGCGTGAGCCAGTCAACCAGCCATGGATAATTTAACGGGGACCGAGCCAGAATTCCAATATTGGCGCTTGTTCCTTTGTCGCCACTTCGCCCATACGCGATATCCGCAAGACGCACTGCATCATCCAGCGTCACCTGTCGAACCAAATGCTGCGGGGCGTCCGTCGGCATCGAAACGATTTTTGGCGACGGCCAGGCAGCCGCCAAATTTCGTGTCGCGGTTGTGTCTAAAGTGCTGAACAATTCCATTTCTGCCGCGACTTTGCCGGTTTCAATCAGGCAGGGCCAATACCGTACAACAGCATGGATCCGAGGCCGTCCTTCGCCGTACCCCGTCGTTCCCTGGGGCCCGGCCGTAACCAGCGGCATCAATTCTCGCGTGAATTGTTCAACCGCGGCGCGAGAATCAGATTCAACCGCGATTCGCAAAATGGTTTCGTACGAGCTATCTGCATCCGCAGCCAGCATACCAACGGGAACACTTCCTGCATTGCCAAGGCATTCCACGATCGTGTCGCGATATTGATGTCCGGCTTCTCCCAGCCGCTGCAGCACGATCTCGCCGCATCTCTGAGCCTTGCGGACAGACTGCGGGCCGAAGATGGTCAACATACCGGCGGCGCGAAATCCATCTCGGTACGTGGCACTGATTTTTAATGTCGGCGGACACGGACGTCCCACGGCGCCTCGCACGGAAATCCGATCAGCACCTTCCTCGGCAAGCTGCAAATTCAAAAATGAAACGGTCACATCCGGGCTGAGATAATGATCAGGATCCCCGATTTCATAGAGTAATTGTTCCTTGACGGTTTCGAGCGTGACGCGGCCGCCGGACAATGGAGATTTCGTCACCACGCATGTGCCATCGCTGTGAATTTCAGCAATCGGAAATCCCAAATGAGCAGGATCGCGGACCTCCAGCCAGTCGGTTGAGATCCCACCCGTGACATGGGTACCACATTCCAGGAGGTGCCCGGCTACCGTCGCCCCTGCGATTCGATCCCATTCCGTCTCATGCCAGCCGAATGCATACACGCACGGGGCGACTACCATCGAAGGATCAGCTACACGGCCGGTAATCACAATATCCGCTCCGGCCTGAAGTGCCTGCACGATTCCCCGGCATCCCAGATACGCGTTCGCTGTAATCAGTTTATCCCGGATCGATACCAGTGATGCCTGGGTATCGAGATTCTGAAATGATTGCGTTCGCGGATCGCTCGTCAGCAACTGAGGTAAAACATTGTCGCCCGAGACAACGCCGATCTTAAGTGAGCGACAACCGGCTCGTTCAAGCGCAGTGATACAGGCCTCCGCACACCCCACCGGATTCAGTCCTCCGGCGTTCGCGATCAGCCGACAGCGTCCTCCGGCACTCCAGTACTCGGCCAGACCGGACACAACATCAACGAAGTCCTGTGGAAATCCCCTCGCTGCATCCTGTTCTCGCTGAGCGGCCAGAATCGACATCGAAACTTCGGCCAGGTAGTCCATCGTCAGGAAGTCGAGATCCGGCAACTGCGACAGCAAATTCGCAGCGGCAGATGACTGATCACCCCAAAACGCCTGAGCGTTGCCGACTCGAATTGTCGTTTTCATACGTCCCTCAACTCGCCGCAATCTGCGATACCACGTCTGGAGGCTGCTGACAGTGCTGCTGACAGCCACATCTTCGATTCATGAGGTGGTATTATCGCATCGACCCAGCCACGTGCCGCTCCATAACGGATGTCCGCCTGATCTTCGTACTGCTGACGGATCGCTTCCTTCAGCCTGGCAATTTCTTCCGGCGGCAGAGGACGACCGGCCTTTTCCGCTTCGCGCACGCGGAGCGTCAACATCGTATCGGCCGCCTGATTTCCACCCATCACGGCAAAGCGGGCGTTGGGCCACGCCAGGATCAAGGCAGGGTCGTACGCCCGACCACACATGGCATAATTACCCGCGCCATAAGAACTGCCGACTATCAGCGTAAACTTTGGTACTGTGGCGACACTCATAGCGTAGACAAATGCAGCCCCTGCCCGGATGATACCAGACTGCTCAGCCTGCTTACCGACCATAAATCCCTGCACGTCCTGAATAAAGATGAGCGGTATTCGAGTCTGGTTGCAGTCTTTTATAAAGCGTGCTGCTTTTAATGACGCATCGCCATACAGCACACCACCGATCTGAAGTTCACCCTGACTGGTCGTGGTTCGGCAACGCTGATTGGCAATAATTCCCGCAGGTTGCCCGTCCAGTGTCGCATATCCGGTCACCAGGGTCTGCGCATAGTCCGCCCTGAATTCCTGGAGACTCGCGGCATCGATGATACAGTTCAGCAGATCCCGGACGTCGTATTCACGACGTCCGTCGGCTGACACAAGTTGATAAACGTCATGCGGATCGCGTGCAGGCGAACGCCCAGGGGCGGCCATCGACGCAGAAGGATCTGGGAGCAAAGCAATTAAGGATCGAAGCCGTGTAAGACAGGCGGCATCGTCCTTTTCATGAAAATCCACCGTGCCGCTGATTGTGGAATGCATCCTCGCCCCCCCCAATTCTTCCGGATCCACTTTCTGACCGATGGCCGCTTTTACCAGTGCCGGACCCGCAAGGCACAATTGACTTCCCTCAGTCATCAGAATCTTATCGCAAAGCACGGGCAGATAGGCACCGCCAGCAATGCAGTTGCCCATCACGGCTGCATACTGCGGAATACCTTCTGCAGACAAAATTGAGTTGTTGCGAAAAATGCGTCCAAAATCATCTTCGTCAGGGAAGATCTCATCCTGCAGCGGCAGAAACACACCTGCCGAATCCATCAAATAAATAATTGGTACCCGCAGTCGATGTGCAATTTTTTGAGCCCGGATTAATTTCTTTACGGACTGCGGAAACATAGCTCCCGCTTTCACCGTTGCGTCATTTGCCGCAATCAGGCAAGGATGGCCCTCGATCCAGCCAAGGCCCGTAACGACGCCGGCTGCCGGCACGTTACCCCATTCCGGATACATCCCCTCAGCAGCCCACAGACCCAGTTCCAGAAATGGACGGTCCGGGTCGAGAAGCAGGGTAAGTCGTTCGCGAACAGGCA
>JAGQQS010000626.1 GCA_020426105.1 Planctomycetaceae bacterium | reverse complement strand
CATCTGACCATGGACGACCTGTTCCCACAGGATATTTTCCCCGCCTGCCTGCAAACGCACGACGATGTTGCCATCGAGTCGTCCGGTCATGAACACGGATGAAATCGCGATACGTCCGGAACTGTCAGCCTTCGTCGTCGCCACCGTGTCCGCACAATGGTCCCCGCGCGCATCGCTGACCTCGACGACCACCCGGATTTCAGCACCACTCGGACAACCACCGGCCTCAAGCTGGATCGGCATCCAACAGCCAACACGCCCCAGCCCGCCAAGTCCCAGGCGGAGCCTGGCAACCACCACCTCGCCGCCGGAAGTTTCCGCTGACCGGGAAACATCGTCCTGGCCGAGTATGTTTGAAAGATCGCTGCAGAACGCCACACATAAAACTGCGCACGCCAGAGAGATCCGATGCAGTCTTTTGGCACGATCAGTCATGAGAAGCTGGGGCATTGAACGATATTGCAGAAGCGGAAAAAGAACGTGAGAGAATCGCAAAAAACATACCTTTTGCGGTCCGATTTTGTTGTCAACCGGCGGCTCAGCGAGCGACTTGCCCCTTCGTCCGTTGGTTTTTTAGTCCCGAAAAAGCTGATATGTGAATTTTTCGCGGAATGCAATGAATCAACCGGGAGAAAAAACCGTCGTCGCGGTGCGCAAAGCGGTCAATGCCCCTGCGAACGACTACGCAAATGGATCGTGAAATGCTGGGACCGTTTTCAAAACGGCGGTTTTCCTGGCTTTTTTTCTTCACAGCCTTCGGAAAGTCGCCTATCCGACCGATTTCTGCCTGTTCGCCAACACCTTTCAAACCTAAAAATGCACCTGTCGCTGTCCGACGAACGCATCGTTAAATCAAGGTAGGTAAGTTGTCCGGGCTATCTGGGTCACCGCAGGGAAGTCAAACCAGCCCACAGGCAAGTCGAAAGCTGTCCTCGAAGAAACTGCTGCGCCGATTGCTGAGTCTCGCACTTGAATATCGCGGCCCGTGCCTGGCGGTCGTGGTCATGCAGATCGTCCTCGTTATTCTTAACCTTTCGACTCTGGGCATCACGGGACTGGGAATTGATTATCTGACGTCGCAGGTTCTGACGACGTCCAGCCCGCCCCAGTGGCCCTTTGGAATGGCTCCGCCGGCGTCGTGGACTCCGTTGCAGGTGATCACTGGTCTGTCCGGCCTGATCCTCTGTGTGGCCACGTTTACCGCTGCCCTGAAATATTTGGCTGCTGTTGCATCCAGCGCTTTGTCGCAGGAGGTCCTCGTCAGAATTCGCACTGATGTTTATTCGAAACTCCAGGAACTGAGCTTCGATTTTTACGATGCCGGCGAGAGTAGTTCCATTATCAATCGGGCAGCGAGTGATGCGAACAACGTCCGCAATTTTGTCGACGGCGTCATTATTAAAGTTTTGACCGTGATGCTGACACTGATCGTGTATCTGGTCTACATGCTGAAGATGCACGTCGGCCTGACATGCGTTTGCCTGGCCAGTACGCCGCTGCTCTGGATCGGTGCTGTGGTCTTTTCAAAGCTTGTGCAGCCTGCCTATCGCCAGGCAAGCGAACTCAGCGATGTGATGATTCGGACGCTCGTGGAAAATCTGCAGGGGATTCAGGTTGTCAAAGGGTTCGCTCGCGAAGGCGAACAGGCGAAACGCTTTCAGGAAGCCAACGAAAACATCCGAAATCTCAAAGAATCGATTTTCTTCCGGATCTCGACGTTTCAGCCCGGCATGGGGTTGCTGACCCAGATCAATATGCTCGTCCTGATCGGATATGGCGGCACGCTGGTCATTCGGGGAGAATTGGCGCTAGGCACGGGCATGTTTGTGTTCGCCAATTTGTTGCACGAATTCGCCAATCAGATTTCGCAGATCACAAACATCGCGAACACAATTCAGACAAGTCTGGCCAGTGGCGAACGCGTCTTCGAAGTGCTTGACGAACCGATCCGCATTCAGACATCTGCCAGCGCAAAACATCTTACGAGCGTGTCCGATTCGATTGAGTTCCAGGATGTGTCGTTCGGATATCAGCCGGATCGTCTGGTCCTGCATGATGTTTCCCTGCGCATTGAATCGGGTGAGTGTCTGGGAATCACAGGCCCGACGGGGTCAGGGAAGACAACACTCCTGGGTTTGCTGAAACGGTTCTACGATGTGCAGTCCGGCAGCATTCGCCTTGACGGAGTTGATTTGCGGGATCTGAATCTGGACGACGTACGGCGGTCGATGGGGATCGTGTTCCAGGATAGTTTTCTGTTCAGTAACACGGTTGCCTCAAACATTGCGTTCGGAGTGCCGGATGCATCGCTCGAGCAGATCTCAGCGGCGGCAAAGATTGCAGCGGCGGACGATTTCATCGATGAGCTGCCGAATCGCTATGAATCAATGGTTGGTGAACACGGCTCAAATCTTTCCGGCGGCCAGCGGCAGCGTCTGGCACTCGCGCGGGCCATTGTCACGAATCCCTCCGTGCTGCTGCTCGACGACGCAACGGCCTCCGTTGATCCGGAAACTGAACACGAAATTCGCGAAGCCATGGTCGCGGCCATGCACGATCGGACGACGATCATTGTTTCCAACCGATTGAGTACTCTCCGAAAAACTGATCGCATTGTCGTGCTGCAGCACGGGACCATCAGCGCGGTCGGAACTCACGATGAATTGCTCGATTCCTGCGAATACTACCAGGAACTGGCTGCCCTGCAGGGGTATCTCGTTGACACCGGGAATCAGCAGGAAAAGACCGAACGCCGCCGGGTGCAGTCGGAACTTCGCCGGATTCGCGCCTGACACCGTCAATCGTCACTCTCTGAATTTTCAACCGTCACAAAACTCATGTCCAGCGTTGCCACACTCAAACAATCCATTACGCGTCACGTCGAGCGGGAAGACGGACCTCGGCAAATTCCACTGGACTTCCGTCTGATCGCCCGGTTGATGGAAGCAACACGCCCCTACCGCAGGAAACGATTTTGGCTGCTGGTAGTCGTGGTGGTTCGCGCGATTCAGCTGCCTCTGCTCACGTGGCTGATTGCAGCTGTGATCCGTGGCCCGATTTCAAACAAGGATTCGGTCGGCGTCATCTACGGTGCAATCGGGTTCGCGTTGCTGGCAATTTTTACGCAGGTTGTCATGCATTTTCGACAGCGTCTGGCGCTGGAACTCGGTGAGTCCGTTGTGACGGATCTGCGAAATCAGCTGTTTCAGCATATTCAGCGCATGCCCATGCGGTGGTTCCATACGAACCGTATTGGACGGGTGATCAGCCGAATGACCTCCGATGTCGAAGATATCCGGATCGGCGTGCAGGAAGTTTTCTATGTGACACTCGTGCAGTTTATTCAGATGGGAATCGCGGCCGCAGCGATGATTTGGTACGACTGGTCCCTGTTTCTGATTGTGCTGGGACTGGCCCCCGTGATCTGGATGATTAATCACCACTTCCACCGCCGACTCAGTAACGCCTTACGGGATATGCGTGAATCCTTCAGCCGCATTACAGCAACGCTCGTTGAATCGGTTGTCGGCATTCGCGTTACACAGGGGTTTGTACGGCAACAGGAAAACGCGAGGATCTTTGAACAGCTCTCGCTCGATCATTCACGCTACAACAGCAAGGTGTTGAAAACCCACGGCAAGTTTCTGCCACTGCTGGAACTCAACAGTCAGATTTTCATGGCGGTGCTGCTGCTGGTCGGTGGTTATCGGGTCCTGACACCCGGACACACGACAGATATTGGAGACCTTGTAGGTTTCTTTTTTATGGCCAATCTCTTCTTCGCACCCATTTCGATTCTTGGTAACCAGTACAACCAGGCCATGACAGCGATGGCTGGTGCCGAACGACTATATCGACTGCTGGATACGGAACCGGAATGGGTGGATCCACCGGATGCCCTGCAGTTGCATGCGATCCGCGGCCATGTCGAATTCCGCAACGTCACATTCGGTTACAATCCCGACTGTCCGGTACTCCACCAGATCTCGTTCACGGCGAAACCGGGGCAAGTCATTGCAC
>JAGQQS010000625.1 GCA_020426105.1 Planctomycetaceae bacterium | reverse complement strand
TCGGCCACGAAGAGCAGATCGCCGGAGACGGCAATTCCCAGCGGATGTTGAAAACGCGCATTGGCACCGACACCATTCTGGTAGCCAAATGCAAATAATGACTGACCATTCGGCAGTTCTGACGTTCCAGCCACTGTGGTCACCTGACCGGTACGATTCGTCGGTATTTTTCGGACAGCCGATCCTTCGCTGTCGACAACGTACAGGAATGCGCCGTCCGTATCTGCCACAATTTCGGACGGTTGCGCAAACGCCGATGTCTTAAGGGGTCCATTGATCACATCTTCGCGTCCACTGCCTGCATAAACATGGATGTTGTCCGACCCCAGCACGTGAGACCAGATCTGGTGCGGCCCCGCCATGGCGATGTACAGCGTTCCGTCGGCATGGGCGATCGACCATGGACTGTTCAACGGTGCCTTAAGCAGTTTACCGCCGCTGAATCCGAGCGGACTTTGTTTGCCTGTACCGGCTAGTGTGGACACCGTCTTTGCTTCCAGGTCAATGTCCCGCAGCAGATGGTTTTCAGTATCGGCGACGTAGAGATGCTGGCCGACCAGCACGGTCCCCTGCGGGTGATTGAACTCTGCGGTTTCGAATGAACCATCTGCTCTGCCACTGCGGCCATTTCCGATGATCTGCTGCAATTCGCCATTTGTGCCCGCGACGATGATCCGGTTGTGATTGCTGTCCGTGACGAAGACCCGCGCCGATGCCGCGTCTGCAAGTACCTTACCTGGATAGCGCAGCGCTGTTGGCTGCAACTTTCCAGCTTCGGACTGAAAGACGAGCGGTGTTTCGTCCAGCGTGCCTTTCGAACGATGGTACCTGATCAGCTGTGTAATAATCTTATCGAACAATTCTCGCTGTCCTTCGCCGCTGACAGATCCGGCGAACTTGCCTTCGGGATCAATCAGCGCCATCGTGGGCCACGATTGAGTTCCGAATTTTCGCCAGATGATCATTTCACTGTCGTTGACCACCGGATGCTCGATTTCGTAGCGCAGAATCGCATCGCGAATGTTTGCTGAATCTTTTTCGTTGTTGAATTTGGCCGAATGGACGCCGATCACAACGATCTGATTCGCGTATTTCTCCTCCAGGAATTTCAGGTCCGGAAGAATATGCATGCAGTTGATGCAGCAGTACGTCCAGAAATCCAGAATGACGATCTTGCCCTTCAGATCCTTCAGGTCGATCGGCTGCGATGTATTGAGCCATTCCGTTCCGCCGTCAAGAATCCCGGCCGGCACAGCGACTGCATTGGGAAACGGATTGGGCGGCGCATTCAGCGGTATCGCGGCCGGAACTGCCGGCAGTTCCGGGTTTTCCTGAGCTGCCACGAAAGGGCACAGTGCGACCGCTGCGGTCATCATCAGGAAGACACCTGCAAAGCAGGCAATGTGGTGGCAAGCTGTAACGCGACTCATAGCGTCACGTCCTTCTGGCTGATTCCAAGTCTGAGGTCGGTTTCGGCGAGTCCTCGATCTCGCCACCTGACAGAATTCTGATTTCTGGGCGCTGACAGTGCAAGAGTGATGCGTCTGTCAGGTGACCCGCAGATGAAAAGTTGCCGTAATAAATAAGGGAGGTGACGAGTCGTATGAACCAATGATTTTGCGGGGACTCGTGGCCTCGTCAAGTGCGGGAGTGGATTTGCTAGGACTCATGGCTTCGTCCAGTGCGGGAGCGGATTTGCGGGGACTCGTGGCCTCGTCCACTACGGGCGCGGGGCGGGATTTTTGCGAGTCCACAATGTGGGTCAGAACAGAAAATCGGCGAGGATCGCGATCGGATGCCGCTCGCCGAGGTGCTGCGGCTGACTCGCGCCTGAGTAGCCGGACACATCGACCGGAAGATGGATCGTGGCTGGCTCGCGACCGCCGGTCGAACGTTCGACTCGGGCCAATTCACCGTGATCCAGCCAGACATAGCCGCAGTCGGAGCAGGAATCGATGACGATGTTTCCCGGTCCGTAGTACGGATGTGCTTCCATGTAACATTCACACGAGGGGCATCGCAGGCGGCGCGCATAGGCGGTCGGATCGATCGGTCGAGGAGATTCCTGTTCCAGTCCGACTCGTTTGGAACGACGTTCGTTCACGATCGCCCCAAAGTGTTCGCGTTTCACGAGCATTCCATAGCAACCAGGGCAGTATAAAATCGGCCGGCTGTCCAGTTGGGCCGTCAGCAGCGTTTCAGAACACGCGGGGCAGGGAGAATTGATCACATCATTGACGGGCTGAATTCCATCGACCAACAGCGGCACTTCAGACACAACGCAAATCGAATGACAGTATTCGCACCGGTAGGCGTTGTGATTGTCCACGCATTTCAGGACACCGCCGCATTTTCGGCAGCTCAGTGATTTCGTTCCGACGGTCATGTTAAGATTTCACTTTGCGGTCGAAGTTGCTTCTGAGAGTCAGATATTCTGTTTGATCCATGATTCCAGTTGTTCCGTGCTGCCAAAGCCGCGCTGGCTGGATACGACTTTGCCGTGCTGAAAAATCATGACCTGCGGAATCCCGGTGCCCGATCCATAGTGCCGGAACAGTTCGGGTTTCTTGTCGATGTCCACGATGAAGAATCCGGCCTGATGGCTGAGCTTTGGGCGGAGCACGTGCAGAGCTTCGTCCATGCTGCGGCAGGGACCGCACCATTCGGCGCCGAATTTCACGACAACTGGTTTGGAACTTTCCAGCACTGCCTTTTGAAACCAGGCATCGGCCGGTGGCGGCACTTCTGCGGGTCGCACCATAATTAACGTCAGGGCGATGACGGCGAACACCAGTCCGGACAGCAGGCGATTCATATTTTCCATGGCGACAAAACCTCCGCCACAAACCTAGTTCAGCTGTCTGCAGCAGGTCGGACCGGCCGGGTGAAATTTTGCAACACCATGTCGCCTGAATTCGATCCTGACGATTTTGCCGACTGATTGTTGAAATTGCGGAGTCGTGTGTCGTGAGGTCTGGTGCGGTCGTTATCTGCCGAACATTCTCGGATCAAACGCGAACCGCTGTGGATGCTGTACTTTGAGCCTCAGCATACCACGATCGACATATCCGCCAGACGTTCATGATGAGCTGCCTCTGTACGATGCCGCCAATCGAATGACACAGTGGGCAGTTCGCGTGGTTACCGCATGCGTCAGGAAGCCCGCGAGTTGCTGGCCACAGTGTAGCCAGCAGACGCGTTTCAATGCACTTTGCAGGGAACATAGTTCGCGGCTGCGCGATGAGCCGTGACTCATCGCTGAATTCCGCGTTGAAGAGTCCGGGATGCCCTTTCCCACGGGCGCCCGAGCCCCCCGGACCGACTGGAATCACAGTTGCGAACGCCTCGATGGTTATGAATCTGCTGAATTCTCGTGCTGATTGATTTAATCATTGTGTGTCCCCTACAGTTCCTT
>JAGQQS010000624.1 GCA_020426105.1 Planctomycetaceae bacterium | reverse complement strand
GTATCAGCGGGACTGCCATCGTCACCGTGGTTGTTGACGACGGCTACGGTGGTGTGGCTTTAATCAGTTTTGAGGTCACGGTGACCAATGTTGTTCCCGATCTGGTCGACATTGTGGCATCAGCGACGACTGTGGATGACGCATCGGAAGACGGCACGGTCACCCTGACCGGCAGCATTCAGGATCTCGGCCTTGATACTCATGTTGTCACAGTCAACTGGGGTGACGGTACTGTCGAGAATGTCAGCGTTGATCAGTTGGCGGATACGTTCAGAGGCAGCCACGAGTATGCAAACGGTGGACTTTACTCTGTTGTTGTCAGTGCGACGGACAGCAACGGAGCCAGTTCCGGCGAATACACGTTTGACGCGTTTGTCGAAGGTATCGGGATCGTCGATGGAACACTGTACATCATTGGCACGAATGGGCGGGATGACGTGAAGCTCAAACTCGATCAAAAGAAGAATCGACTGACAGTTGATGCCAAATTCGGACAGGATCGTGGACACGGAAGACCAGGCTGTGGTGATGACAATCGTCGTGACCGAGAGAAGGATCGTATCAAACTGACGACAACCGCTTCGGACATAGAGCGTATCGTCGCCTTCCTGCGTGATGGCGACGACAAGTACGATGGTGGTGGTTCGGATGGCGGTTATGGTCATGGCCACCAGGATGCTGATCGGATTAACATTCGGCAACTAATCTTCGGCGGTAACGGAAACGACGATCTGAGCGGCGGTCGCTGGATGGATGCCATCTTTGGGGGGGCGGGGCGTGATAAGATCGACGGCAAGGACGGCAATGACATCCTGATCGGTGGTGAGGGCCGGGACTATCTCAAAGGAGGTCGAGGCAAGGACCTGCTGATCGGAGGGTTGCTCGGCAAAGATTTCAGCGATGGTGCGTTTCTGGATGACATCGACGCGGCGATGGTGGAGTGGGCCAGTGGCAATATTGCCGATACGCTGAACTCGCTTGGTTCGATTGTGGACGACAACACAGCGGACAGTCTTGTTGGTGAACGAAAAAAAGACACTCTGTTCCCCGGAGTTCGTGATCGGTGGCATCGCTGATTAAAAGCCCTCGGAACTGCACCGAAGTGCCAGCGGCGGTCTCAGACACGCGTGAAGCTTTTACCGCTTTCTGCTGGCACAATTAAAGGTTGGCCCACCCGGACAGTACTGCCTGTTCGCGATCCCTTTACGTCCGGGACGCCGCTCCGTGCCCGAAATGGGCAAAATCCACAGGTGGAAAGCGATCCACGGAATTCAAAACCGGACGCGGAAACAGCCGAAAACGCTGCTCGGTCAATCAAATGCATGGAATCCCGCAAATATTTCTCAACCGATGATTTGCCGCGGCGCTGCATCCTGACGTGAATCGAGTACCATTCTGGGCGCACACCTGCAGTGTTCGCCCGCCGTCCGTCGGCGCTGCATCACGGTTGGAATTCGATCCATCCGAAAGCTCTCTGGCGAATGGCGAGTCCTGCTGGCTGCGGTTTTGAAAGTCAACGCTGCAGGATGTAGAAATCCGGGCTGCTGCCTGAACGACAGAAATATTCTGCCCATGAGAGAAATTGATGAGCGAGTCAGATGTTCCCAATCACGCGTCTCAGGCATCCGTGCCGTCACATGCACCCGAGGCTGGAGTGTCTGAGGCCCCCATCGTTGCCGGGACATCTTCCGTTCAATCAGTTCAGCCGCCTTCATTTACGGGACTTCGCACGGACATCCCGCGCTGGCAGTCGGTGTGTGCCGCGCTATTCTGTCTGGCAATCTGTCTGTTTACGTGGTGGCTGGTGACACGAGGGGAGCATGAAGAACGTATTCTGGGCTATTCTCAGCTACCTTCTCCGAAAGAAGCGCTCGAATATTTCCCGAATCTCTGGGACAGCCATGCGCCGCAGAGTCATTTACTGAACAACACGTTCAAATCTTTGACACGTGTGGCCATTGGGTTTTCACTCGCGCTTCTGGTGGGTGTGCCTCTGGGCGTCGCGGCAGGCTGTTTTTCACTGGTGCGTGCGTTTCTGTCACCGCTGATTCTGTTTGGTCGCAATATTCCCGTCGCGGCCTTAACAGCACTGGTATTTGCGTTGTTCAAGAGTGGTGAAACCGAAAAGGTGATGTTCATCTTTATTGCGTGTGTTGCATTCATTGTGTCGGACGCCACAGATGCCATCCGTGACGTCGCACAGCGGTATGTTGAAACCGCATTGACGCTGGGTGCGTCAAGGCTGCAGATCATTCTCAAGGTCCTGGTTCCTTTGGCTCTTCCGACGATCTTCAATTCGGCACGCGTGCTTTTCGGTCTGGCCTTCGGATATATTATGCTCGTGGAAGTGGTGAACGACTCTGCCGGGGCCGGTGGTCTGGGAAATCTGCTCAACGTTGGGCGAAAACGCGGCATCACAGAAGTCATGGCGATCATTATTCTTACGATTCCACTCGTGGCATGGTTGATCGACCAATGCCTGTCGCTCTTGCAATGTCTGATTTTTCGTTGGAAGTACGGTCGTGATGCGGAACGAAACGCTTTGTGGCAATTAATCCAGGGGACCATGCGATTGTTTTGGCGCTAATGGCTATATGCTTTGTCAAGTCTCAGAAAAGGGGGCAGCAGTCAATCGCCAAATGGCCCGAAGGGGGCTGCGCACTATTGGTTCCGGACTTCTTTTCTGAGCCTCACACTTGTGCTCTAAACTTTTCTCCGCCTGATTTCTGTAAAAGTCATGTCCAGCAATATCGTTGAATTCAGAAACGTCTCGAAGACCTATAACGCTGGCCGCCGCGACGCATTCACGGCGATCGCTGATGTGACTTTCGAGATCGAGGATATTCCCGGCAAAGGGGAATTCATCACTGTGCTGGGGCCAAGCGGTTGTGGCAAGAGCACCGTCCTGCGAATGCTCGCCGGACTCGACCCGCAGCATCCGCCGACGACCGGCACTGTCCTTGTAAGCGGCGTTCCTGTACCGGGGCCAGGCCCTGACCGCGGGATGGTGTTTCAGGATTATACCAGCTTCGATAACCGCACGGTGCTTGACAACGTCGCGTTCGGACTTGAATGCCGCGGAGTTGACAGGGCGACGCGATACGCGAAAGCGCGGGACTGGATTCAACGTGTGGGACTGGATGTTGAGTCAGACTCCGGAAAGTTTCCCCATGAATTATCGGGCGGGATGCGGCAGCGAGTGGCAATCGCCCGGACGTTGATTCTGCATCCGCGCATCATTCTGATGGACGAGCCATTTGGTGCCCTGGATCCGCATACGCGCCAACAGATGCAGGATTTACTGATACAATTGTGGCACGAAGTCGAAGCCACCGTATTCTTTGTGACTCATTCGATCGACGAAGCTGTCTATCTTGGTGATCGCGTCTTTATCTTCAGTCGTGGACCAGGCCGCTTGCAACATCAGATCCAGCTGCCTCGAAGCACCGCACCGACTCATGAAATGCATCGTGACCCGGAATTTCAGCGACATGTGCTCGAGATCAGTGAAATCATGGAACGGCTGGAATCACAGAAATCGCAGGCCATTTCTTAATCCCGGTTTAAAGGTTACATTGATGTCCACTTACATTCCGTCACCCTGCATTTTACGGCCATGCATGACCCTGGTTGCCGTCATCTGTTTCCTCATCGGGCACCGCGTTGATGCGGATGATCGTGATGCGGACGCGGCACCCGGGCAGCCAGCGTCCATCCATGTTGACCTGTCTCAGGACTGGCCGTGGTGGCGAGGCTCGACGCATGACGGCATCGCCAGTCCGGATCAGCATGTTCCGTTGAAATGGAGTGAAACCGAGAACATCATCTGGAAGACAAATCTCCCCGGACGTGGCCATGGCTCTCCAATTGTTGTGGGTGATCAGGTGGTCGTGACGGCAGCGGACCATCAGCGAAATCTGCAGTCAGTCCTGTGTTTCGATCGCAGCACGGGCAAACAATTGTGGGAAACCATCGTTCATGAAGGTGGGCTGGACGTGAAGGGCAATGAAAAGTCATCCATGGCTTCCGCAGCGGCAGCATGTGACGGTGATCGCTACTTTGTCAACTTCCATAACGGTGATGCTGTGTATATGACGGCGCTTGATCGACAGGGAAAGAAGCTCTGGCAGCAGAAGCTTTCAAACTATGTCAATCACCAGGGATTCGGTGCTTCGCCACTGCTTTACCGGAATCTGGTCATTGGAGTGTCTGATAACAAAGGGGGAGGAGCCATTGTTGCGATGAATCGCGCCACGGGGGAGGTTGTCTGGAACAAATCACGGCCGGCCAAGGCGAATTATTCATCGCCCGTCATCTTCAACGTGGGGGGCAAAGAGCAGTTGTTCCTCACCGGCTGCGATCTGGTCACCAGCCTGAATCCCGCAACGGGTGACACGTTCTGGGAAATCGAGGGCGCGACGACGGAATGTGTTACGACAACGGTGACTGATGGTCATCGGATTTTTACCAGCGGTGGATATCCGAAGAATCATGTTGCGGCTGTAGCCGTGGATGGATCCGGCACTATCGCCTGGGAAAATCCGACACGTGCGTATGTGCCCAGCCTGTTGACCCGTGATGGCTATTTGTTTGCGGTCATGGACAGTGGAATTGCGATGTGCTGGCAGAGCGACACCGGGAAGGAGGTCTGGAAAGGCCGATTAAGCGGCACGTTCAGTAGTTCGCCAGTGTTGTTCAACGACCTGATTTACGCAACCAACGAAGAAGGC
>JAGQQS010000623.1:2325-2578 GCA_020426105.1 Planctomycetaceae bacterium | reverse complement strand
AGGCGGGGGGGCCTACACTGGAACAATTACCTTTGACCAGGGTCAGTTTCAGGTTGCCAGTGCTGCGGTGCCGGAACCTGGGACCATTGGGTTTGGTCTCGGGGTGATGACGCTGGCTTACCTCCGGCGGCGCCGAAGTGCTGCGGTACTCAAGGACCCTGCAGCCTGAGCCGAATTCGCTCCTGGATGGAGTCCAGGGATGATCACACTAACAGCTCGCGGACTCGGATCATCCGGATAGGTATTGTCTGAA
>JAGQQS010000623.1:0-2273 GCA_020426105.1 Planctomycetaceae bacterium | reverse complement strand
GGCGTGAAAGGCTTCTGAATGAAGGCATCCGCAGCGGTCTCCACGCCGTAACGCACAACTGTGTCCGCAGTGTAGCCGCTGGTATAGAGGACTTTCAGTTTCGGCCATCGCTCGCGAAACGATTGAGCCATTTCGCGGCCACTCATTTCCGGCATCACGACATCGGTCAACAACAGGTCAATCGTTCCAGGAAACGCCGCTGCGGTCGCGAGGGCCGATGGTCCGTCATTGGCCGAAACCACAGTATAACCGTTCGATTCCAGAATCGCGCGAAGAAGTTTCAACACGGCGGGCTCGTCCTCAACGATCATAACTGTTTCCGATCCAACAGACGCTGTGTTCCGCGACAGAAGATTCTTTGCGCCATCCGTATCGTCTGAGACGGCCGCGAGTAAAATCCTGAAGCTGGCGCCTTTTCCTGACTCGCTGTCAACACCGATATAACCTCCCGTCTGCTTGATGATTCCATAGGCGGTCGCGAGCCCGAGGCCGGTACCATGGCCAACTTCTTTGGTCGTGAAGAACGGTTCAAACATCCGGGACTGCACTTCGGGCGAAATGCCCGTTCCCGTGTCGGTAATCCTGATCTGGACGAAGCAGCCCGGTTGCAGGTCCGAAAGCGGTAATTCACCCGGTTCGATAACAGTTTCGCTGGTTTCAATTGTCAGCCGACCACCGCGAGGCATGGCATCTCGCGCGTTCACGGCAAGATTCATGATGACCTGCTCCAGCTGACCAGGATCAGCCTTTACGCAACGGAGATTCGGCTTCAGAACTGTCACGAATGTAATGTCTTCACCGATCAGCCGACGCAGCATGCGCGCAAGTTGCTCAATCAAAACGTTCACATCCAGCAGCCTGGGTTCAAGTATCGTCTTGCGGCTAAACGCGAGGAGCTGTGCCGTAAGCCCGGCGGCGCGTTCCCCGGCTTCGCGAATATAGGCAGTGTATCGAGCTCTGATGTCTTCATTCGGTACATCAGTGAGTAGTAGCTGTGCATACCCGTTTATGACTGTTAGAAGATTGTTAAAGTCATGGGCGATCCCCCCGGCCAGTTGTCCTATGGCCTCCATTTTCTGTGCCTGGTGGAACTGTTCTTCCAGCCTTTTGCGTTCCGTGATGTCACGCACCACCCCGGTGAAGCATCGCTTGCCGTCGAGTTCAAATTCGGCCACAGTCAGTTCCAGCGGAAATACGGAGCCGTCCCTGCGGCGGCCCGCAACTTCACGCCCGATGCCGATCATGCGGTTCAGACCAGTACGAATGTAATTGGCGATGTACTCATTGTGCTGCTCATGATAAGGCGAAGGCATCAATAGCCTGATGTTTCGGCCGACAATTTCAGATTGTGCATAACCGAACATACGTTCGGTGGCCGGGTTGACGGAGTGAATTGTTCCGCAGTCATCAACCGTCACGATGGAGTCATTGACACTGTCAAGCACTGAGCGGAGCAGGGATGTGGAGCGTTCACGTTCTGTCAGATCGGAAAGAGCGACCATCACGGCCCGCACGCCGCAGTCCATGACAGGCGTCGCGATCACATGGACCGGCACCACGCGGCCATCCAGCCGCACGATTTTTTCTTCAAGTCCAGCGACTCGCTCATCCTTTTCAAGCATCCGGGAAATTCGCTGCTGAATCAACAGATGAAAGTCAGGATGAAACAGTTCGAAGGGATTTCTGCCAAGCAACTGGCTGGCATCGGTTGCTCCAAACAGACGGACACAGTTCGGGTTACAGAACACAATCCTTCCGCCGGAATTAATAAAGACGGCGTTTGGAAGCACTTCCATCAAGCGGCGGTATCGTTCTTCACTTTGGCGGAGCGCGGCAGTTGCCTGATCGACCGACCGCTGGTGATCACGCCGGGCCAGAGCCCGCTGAATAACCGGCACGAGTCGCCCCAGTCGATCCTTCGGCAGGTAATCAGCGGCCCCCAGTTTAATTGCATGGATGGCGGCCTCTTCCCCGATTGAGCTCGATACAAGAATAAATGGAACCGCCAGCTGCGAAGCCTGCAGCAGAGTCAATGCACGCAACCCGTCAAACTGAGGTAGTTGCCAGTCGCAAAGCACGAGGTCGAGTCCCGCATTCAGGGCGGCAATATATTCAGCCTCCGAGTCAACCCGTGATAAATGAAATTGAAGTCCCCCACGACGCAACTCGTTTTCCAGGAGTTTCGCGTCGGCAGAATTGTCTTCGACGATCAATATACGCAGAAGTCCGGCAGACATCAGATTCATTCAGTCGTATAAAGGACCTTGTTGACG
>JAGQQS010000622.1 GCA_020426105.1 Planctomycetaceae bacterium | reverse complement strand
AGGATCTCCTCGATTTCGTAATGCGCCAGGCGACCGAGCCCGCCGGGACGCGTGGCCGGTTCCAGGTAATTGCGGAACTCGGCCTCACCTGACGCGAGCTCGTCATCGGAATCCTCATCGGTATTGGACGAGTCTGTCAGCATGGTCCGATCGACTGCCACATCGGTTGCCGCGACCGGAGTTTCCAGGAACTTGCTGGTCTCGCTATGAGCTTTCAGCAGTTCTTCCACCTGAGCCCGCAGTTCCGTGTTGTCAGCACAGGCCTGATCGAGGTAGGCGGCGCACTCGGCTGGATCGGTGATCTCAATAGCGGCCAGAAAAATGTCACGTTCGTTCATGATGTCGTCCCGCGGCTAATCCACTCATGCAGTGTTTCGCACACTCAGGCAGGTTGTATTCAGACTGGTTGGTCCCCCAAAGTCCCGTCTAAAAAGATGTGGCGCTCTTTTCCGTGCAAGTGCGCCAAAAAACTGGAAGAAGTTTTTTACCGGGTCGATCAGGAGGAATCTGCAAGGTGTCGGCGGACTTCCCGCAGCAGCCACGCCTTGGCGTAAGCCCAGAGCCTGTCAGCAGTTCGGGGAGCCAGTTCCAGGGTCTGGCCTGCGTCCTGTAGCGACAGACCAGCGAAATACCGCAGCTTGACAAGTTCGCAGGCGGTGGCATCCTCCTGCTCGAACCGCTGCAGGGCTTCGTCAAGCGCATCGAGCAGGCTGTCGCCGGCTGAGACCGGCACATCCTCGAGATGGATGGTGATTCGTTGCCAGTCGGCACCGTATTTGTGACGATTCCTGCGGCGAGCCTTGTCGACCAGAATCCGCCGCATCGCTTCGGCGGCGGCTCCGAAGAAATGCCGGCGGCTGGACCAGTGCTGCACGTAATCCACATCCACCAGTCGGAGCCAGGCTTCATGCACCAGTTCCGTGGCCTGGAGCGTTTGACCTGGCTCTTCGTTGACCAATTTGGCCGCAGCCAGTTTTCTCAGCTTGTCATACACGAGCGGAAGCAACGCCTCAGCGGCCAACGGATCTCCCTCTTCGACCTGTTTCAGAATCTGAGTGACGTTGCGCGTTTCCTGCATCCCGTAAGGAACTCCCAACAAATGGCATTCGCCAATCCATCATTCTGGGAGCCCCGGCAACTTTACTCGGCCGCGAGGGCTAGCGGTGAAGTCGCTTCGGTTTCAGACTGGATGCAGTCACACAATCGTCATTGCTGATGGCCGCTGGTCAGCGCAGACACCGTCGCGAGACACCGAGCAAAAGGCCGATGGTCAGGACTCTTCTGACATCAGGCAGAATCTTAACAGAAATCATGTCCTTGTGCCAGATTCAGGTCCAGTTGGCCACATCAATCGCCTTCCTTCCCCGCTGCATGGCCACCTCAAGCGGCGGATGTTCAACGTTCTTCGGGAAGTGAACCGGCTCCAAAAGGTGGCAGGT
This sequence comes from Planctomycetaceae bacterium, assembly GCA_020426105.1. Classification (GTDB taxonomy): domain Bacteria; phylum Planctomycetota; class Planctomycetia; order Planctomycetales; family Planctomycetaceae; genus SXXK01. The sequence goes on along the minus strand of JAGQQS010000622.1, from coordinate 1,960 downwards.
TTTGAGCAGGTTCCGGGTTCGGCGATCTGGTTGAAGCGCAAAATACAGAAGCCACTTGGCCACCGGCAGGAAATGAACGCCAGCACCGACCAGCCGACCGGAAGCCAAGATATGAGAGATCCTCAGTACGTATGAAGAGGCACATGCACCCACCCGCCGGATTGCCAGAATCTTCCAGCCGTGTAAACTGTTGCCAATCAATGGTTTACCGAGGGCGGCTGGTCGCTCGAATTTTACACGCATGTGTTAATGCGCCAATAGAATCGTTCCTCCTTCATCTGGTCTGTCGCCGACCTTCTTCTTGGCGATTACAAGCAATCCGAATATTCGGCGAAACCATCGAAACGTATTTCCAGCGAGAAGTCGTGCCGCACGTCCCCGACGCATGGATCGCCCACGAGAATAGGATGAGATCGACACGGAATTGAATGGGGGGGTGACGGATCGGATCGTGCAAATGATCGGGGAGCTGTCGCAATGAATCAAAGTAGCAGGCACTTTCCAAGTGCCGTCCGCCTGATGCTCGAATTTGCTGACCACAAACGACGACATGTGAACATAGACGTCATGCGCGGCCGACGGCAGACGGAGTCTGCCTGCTACCGTAGCAGGCACTTTCCAAGTGCCGTCCGCTTCCACTGGTGGAGTTGCATCCATGTTTGAACTCTTCGATCCTCAAACTGACTATGTTATCAGCGAAGGCGCTAATTTGCCTCATTGGTACCAGCCTGGAGTCACATATTTCGTAACCTTTCGAACGGAAGACTCTATTCCGACAGATGTCCGGCGACGTTGGCACGCTGAGCGTACTGACTGGCTGCAACGACACGGAATCAGCGACTACCAATTGGAATTCCGGAATCTTCCGATTCCGTTACGAAAAGATTTTCACGAGAGATTCTCTCGTGAATACATGGAATTGCTCGACAAAGGATTCGGAGCCTGTGTGCTTGCTCGCCCGGAACTCAGTTCGATAGTGGCCGACAGTTTGTTTAGTTTTGATTCGAGCAAATATCACCTCGGAGATTTTGTGGTGATGCCAAATCATGTGCATGTGATGGTCTGCCTTTTGGGCGAGACTGAAATCGAAGCCCAATGCACATCGTGGAAACGTTTTACTGCACGCAGGATCAATCAGGCATTAAAGAAGACTGGTCGATTCTGGCAGGAAGAGAGTTTTGATCACTTGATTCGTTCGGCTGAACAATTCGCCGCCATTCAGGATTACATCGCGAGCAATCCGCTGAATTTGAATTTCGATGAATACTTTCTGTTTCAGTTTGAGCGTAGTAACGAGGTGGACGGCACACGGAGTGTGCCTGCTACGGTACCAGGCACTTCCCCGGTGCCGCCCGCTCGCCATCGCCGGGAGCCGCAGTCATGAAATATGAAGAACTCTTTGAATCAGTCAGCAGATTACCAGGCAGCAGGAGCGAGTGGTTGGGCATTTGATCACAACGAACAGCCGCGACCCAACAGCGATTGAGCAAACGCTCGATCGACTGCTGGACGTTGCCTGTCACGATGCGGGCCTGGCTTTGTTTCGCCGACTCTGCAGGTACTATTGGACAATCAATCCTGAAGCGACCGCCAGCTATGTGCTCGCGTATCGAGACATGCGGGACGATGAGTATCAGCGTGATGATTTGTCACGGGAATTGGAATCGGAGGACCACGATGAGTCACGGTAAGGGGAGTGGAAAGGCCAATGGCGGAACCAAGCGGCAGGCGCGCAATGGGAGTCACTTTGCGTCAAAGTAGCAGGCACACTCCGTGTGCCGTCCGCTCTTTCGTTCCATTCCGAAGGCTGCGGCACTTGGAAAATGCCTGCTACTTTTCAAAGTGACTACGGCTGGGCTCGCACCGCCCTCATGTCCGCAGCCGTCACCGGGAAAATCTACGTGCGGGGATTTCTCAACACGGAGGCCGCATAAAAAAGTAGCAGGCACTTTCCAAGTGC
>JAGQQS010000621.1 GCA_020426105.1 Planctomycetaceae bacterium | reverse complement strand
TAACTGGCTCGAACTGCTGGGTGCGCAGCAGCATAACCTGCGAAACGTCGATCTGCGAATTCCGCTGACAACCTTCACCTGCATCACCGGTGTCAGTGGATCGGGAAAGAGTTCACTGATTATGGATACCCTGGCGCGCGCGGTGTCGAGACGTTTAAACATCATCGCGGAAACTCCTGGTGCATTCCGCGAGCTGAAGGGCGTGGAACATCTGAGTAAGATCGTGTTGGTTGATCAGAATCCGATTGGTTCGACACCCGCCTCAAATCCGGCGACGTACGTCGGTCTCTTCGACGAGATACGCGAATTGTTCTGTCGGATGCCGGAAGCGAAAGTCAGAGGCTATCGCCCGGGGCGATTTAGTTTTAATCGGGCAGGAGGGCGCTGCGAAGACTGCGAGGGCATGGGGCAGAAGAAGATTGAAATGCACTTTCTGCCCGATGTCTGGGTGGAATGCCCCACGTGCCGCGGACGCCGCTTCAACGCAGAAACGCTCACCGTCAAATTCAACGACTGCAGCATCGCAGACGTCCTGAAAATGTCGATTAGCAAAGCTCTGGAACTATTCGCCAATGTGCCGAAGATCCGCGGCCCGCTGGCAACCCTTGAAGCCATCGGTCTTGGCTACCTGACGCTCGGCCAGTCGGCTCCGACACTCAGTGGCGGTGAAGCCCAAAGGATCAAGCTGGCCGCAGAACTGTGTCGCCCCAATCGAGGAAGAACGCTGTATCTGCTCGACGAGCCTACGACCGGACTGCACTTCGACGACATCCTTAAGCTGCTGGGTGTTCTCAACAGCCTCGTCGTCCAGGGAAATACAGTCGTTGTGATCGAGCATAATCTGGATGTCATCAAGACAGCGGACTGGATTATCGACCTGGGTCCTGAAGCCGGTGCAGGCGGTGGTCAAATCGTGACGCAGGGAACACCGGAAGATGTCGTGCATTATGCGTCGAATGTGCCCCCGGCGAGCGGCGGGCGTCAGCCCTCCGGTACAACCGCGATTCCTAAAGGACAACGGCCCTCGACGACTAAACCTGCCGGCGCGCAAATGTCGGGCACTCCACCATTACGGTCCTGGACAGGCGAACTCCTGGCTCCGGTACTTGCCGAATCCACCCGCGGGGCGATTGCAACATTTGATCCGGCCGCTGTTGCCGTGAAGCAAAAGGGCGATGTCAGCATCGAAGAACTGGGCAAATCAGCAAAGTTGCCATGGGAGGTGGATGGCCCCAAATGGCATACGCAGGATCGTATCGCGCATTCAGGGCAACCCTGTCGCTGGGATGGACAGGCGCTGAAATTTGTCGCGGATCTGCTCGAACAGGAAAAGGAACTCGCGCCGATCAACTGGAACGATCGTGCGACTGTTGACGTCCGCGCGAAGCATGGTCTGGGCTGGTTTCTTCATGCCCGCAGCGGTGGGGAATGGTTGCTGTCATTGTGTTTTCGAGTCCGGAAAAATGAGTTTACGACGGAAACGCTCGACGCCAGTCTGGGACTCAAACCGCTCGATGATATGGACCACGTGGAAGCTTACGGCCGCGATCCCCGTGTGAAGGCAAGGAATCTCAAGACAGCGTGGCAGGAAGTTACCATCCGCATCTGGAACAAGGCTGAAGTCGATACACCAGCGTTTCGGCAGTTCCTCAAGCGTGCCTTAAAATCCTATTTGACGTTGTCAAAGGCTGAAGCCACTAACCCGGAAGATTTGATGCCATGGAAACAGCTCGGTCGCAAATGGCATCTAATGAAAAAGGGACTGCCTGCCGTCGGCCGCGGCGTCTGGGATTTTTCGACAGTCGAGACACTCCTGCCAGTCATAGAAACAGCGCTGGGAAAATTTGACGTCGAGTATGGGCTACGGAGCAAAATCTGCTGGTCCAGCGCGGGAGACAAAAGGCCGGTGGCTGAGTTACATACAAAACGTTCCGAAGGACTGGATCTGGTGATGTTCTTTCCCGCTGGAGAGATCACGATCGGAGCCATCGCGACAATCGGAGAGAGCCAGGCCATTGAGCCGACTCGAGATGGGTACGATGCTGTTCGCGTGCGTTTTACAAAGTTAGACCAGTTGAAACCTAAAGAGATCGTAAAACTGCTGAACGAATGCCAGGGCAATATAAAGAACCCCTGACAAAACCTGCGTGAGTCCCGTCTTTTTTAGTTGTTCATTTGACCCACATCGGATTTTAGATGGTTCATGAATGTGTTGAGCATGGTTGAGCATCAGCCGACGACATCGCTCAGCGGCGTTTGCACAACTTTATACCTTCGCACGCGGTACGATCGAACTCAGTCCACCATCAACGGATATTGTCTGCCCCGTGATCCAGCTGTTTTCCGGATCGAGTAACCAGGCGATGGCCTGTGCGATATCGTCCGGCTCACCCAGACGACCCAAAGCGTGCATGGGCATTGATGCTGCCGCAGCGGCTTCCGTTTCCCAGAGCTTTCGCGTGATCTCTGACTTCACCAGACCAGGAGACACCGCGTTAACACGAATTCCGCGTCCGGCGTACGTTGCCGCAGCGGACAGCGTGAGTCCGATGATGCCAGCCTTTGCCGCCGCAATCGCTTCATGATTGGCGAGGCCAATTTTTGCCGCCGCTGACGAGATCAGGACGATCGAACCGCCCTCTGACCTCATTGCTTTGACAGCCGCCCGGATCAGTACGAACGACGACGTCAGATTTACAGTCAGAGTTTCATGCCATTCCGTGTCAGTTGTCAGATGAGCAGGCTTCAACAGAACAGACCCCATGCAGTTCGCAACGCCGTCGATCTTCCCGAATCTTGCCACAGCCTGCTGCACCGCCCCCTCGATCGAAGCGGAATCATCCGCGCTGGAAATTGCAGTCTCACATGAGAATTCCTCAGCCAGGGCGGCGGCCGCAGATGCTGTGCGAGCGGTCAGCAGCAGGTTTCCTCCGCGCGCCCGAATCCGCCTTGCCAGCGATCTGGCGACAAAAGATGTGCCGCCAAAGACAACGAATGATTGATCACGCTGTGTCATCTTGAATTCTCCTGTTGCAGTTTTCGACCTGAAATGCCTGAGTGAGTCAACTCGGCAGCACGGGCGATATTTCGCAGCATCCCCGCGAAGACAAACTGATGAAGGGGATAAATCCCGTACCAATAGAGCATTCCGAAGATCCCGAGGGGGTCAAAAATGGCCGTCTGTCGAATTGTGCTGCCTTCCGGGCACGGCGTCACTTCGAATTCCAGCCATGCCCGTCCGGGCACTTTCATTTCTGCTTGCAGCCGAAGCAGGCTGCCTCGCTCAAACCTCTCTACACGCCAGAAATCCAGAGATTCACCGACATGCAGATTCTCTCCATCACGTCGTCCACGCCGGATGCCAACACCTCCACACAGCAGATCGATGAATCCTCGAACCGACCACAGCCAGTTTCCGTAGTACCAGCCCGTCTTCCCACCGATGCGACGAATTGGTGCAAACGCCTGCTCAGGAGGCACAGACACAACCACGGTGCGGGAATCAACAAGTCTTGAACCAAACCGACTGCCGCCCCAGGAACGACGTTCACCTGCCGACGAAAGCGCATCAGACCAACGTGTCGTCGCGAATTCACGATCCTCGTTAATCAGAGCACGCGCGATGGCGTCCCGGTACGACCGTGGCCGCAGGGAGAACGTCGTCGCGGCAAGGTTGTTGGAAATCAGAGTCGGATTGCGCAGACTCTCTACCAACTTCCTGCCCACTCGAGCGTAAAGGGGTGTCACCAAACCGAGCCACAGACTTGAGAGATACGGCGTGAGGAAAGGCACGGGAATCATCCAGCGCGTTAGTCCGCGCTGCCGCGCATACTCCTGCATGATTTGTCCATAAGAAACCTGATCCGGCCCCCCGATCTCATACACCTGTGACCCGGATGTCGGTAGATTCAGAACCGCAGTCAGGTAAGCCAGCAGATCTTCGATCGCGATCGGCTGCGCCTTGACGTTGACCCAGCGTGGACAAATCATGACTGGCAAACGTTCCACAAGAGCCCGGATCATCTCAAAGGAAAGGCTGCCAGAGCCGATGACGATCGACGCACGAAATTCAATCACCTGTGAATGCTGTGCCCGCAGTGCGTCTCCGGTCTCCTGCCGACTCCGCAGATGTTTCGACAAAGCATGGTCCGGATTTCCCAGACCACCAAGATAAACGATTCTTCGTACACCCGCCGCGGCAGCCGCCTGAGCAAAATTGGACGCTGCAATCCGATCCTGCTCCTGAAAATTCCCTTCTGTCCCCATGGAATGTACGAGATAGTAAGCAGTCCCGACACCCGCGAAGACACCTGCCAGAGAAGCGGGCTCAAGGACATCCGCAGCCACGATCTCTGTGGTCTCTGTCCGGCGGTCCTCCAGTGCTTCTGGCCGTCGTGTCAGGCATCGTACTCGCAACCCCTGTTTCTCCAGTAACAACAACAGCCGCCCGCCAACGTAGCCCGTCGCACCTGTCAGCAGGATCAAATCCGACATCCGATCACCCCTGTTCCCGATTAATACGTTCAAACCGTTCATTTTAATCGAACCGTAGCGCGGGGCATGAGTTAACTCCAGCTTGCCGATTATCACGGATTAATCGCCCTTTGGAGGCGGACAACGAACCGGTGCCGATTGACGTGGCCCGAAAAGTTTGTGGTTAACGGGCACTCTCGAAGCCGAAAATTGGCGCGCGGACAACGTCAGACTGACGGCACCAGAAGCACGACACGGAAAGGACTACGCGTAAAATCCCTGTATTATACGCTCGATCAGCGACGCCTTCATTTTATTTCCTAAAGTCAACGGCGCCTCGAAAATGCCTATCCTCCTCAGAGTGCGGCACCCGAGGACACACGCCGCTTCGCTCGCGAAGTTCGATTCTCGCAGTACGCGACATAATTTCAAAAACTGTGTTATGGGCTGTGCGGACCTGCGGTCTCATGATCACGATGAACGTTATGAACGTTTAAATAATGAGATCCTTTTAGAGAGTGAGATTTGAGATGAAGAAATTGAGATTTGCGTTGTCGATTGGTCTGTTGGTTTTTACGGCAGGTGTCACCGCCGAAGCCGGGAATAAGTGTAAAGGAACGGCGACGACCAGTCGCACAGTGCATCACCATGTGCTGACAACAGCTGTCGTGAAACCCGCTGCGATGGACATCGTCGATACGGCAGTCAGCGCCGGTTCATTCAAGACACTCGTCGCAGCTGTGAAAGCTGCCGACCTTGTGGGAACGCTGAAGGGAGCCGAGCCCTTCACCGTGTTCGCTCCAACCGACGAGGCTTTTGCCAAGTTGCCACCGGGAACCGTAGCATCGTTGCTGAAGCCCGAAAACAAGGCGAAGCTTCAAGCCATCCTGGCTTACCACGTCGTACCCGGAAAAGTGATGGCAGCTGACGTTGTAAAGATCACCGGCGCTGTTTCAGTGCAGGGCCAGCAGATCGACATCGCCGTCAAGGACGGGAAGGTCACAGTTGATTCGGCGAATGTCGTGAAGACGGACATCGTCTGCACGAACGGTGTGATCCATGTCATCGACAGTGTCATCCTGCCGGCTGACAAAGACATCGTGGACACTGCGGTGGCCGCTGGTTCGTTCAAAACACTCGCCGCCGCGGTGAAAGCTGCTGGTCTCATCGACACCTTGAAAGGCGAAGGTCCGTTCACGGTCTTTGCTCCCACGGATGAGGCGTTTGCGAAACTTCCAGCCGGAACAGTGGAAAGTCTGCTCCTGCCTGAGAACAAAGAGAAACTCGTCGCGATTCTCACGTATCACGTGGTCGCCGGGAAAGTTCTGGCAACGGATGCAGTACAGTTGAAGTCGGCGAAAACCGTGAATGGCAAGGACGTCATGATCAAGGTCGCCGACAAAAGCGTGATGGTTGACGCTGCGAAAGTCGTCGCCACAGACATTGAGGCATCCAACGGAGTCATTCACGTCATCGACAGTGTGCTGCTCCCGTAAAACCTGTGATCGGAGGTAATCCTGTGGGGCGATTGACATTCAGTCGTCCCCCCTTTTTTGTTTCCTTCAAAACTATGAAAGCATCTTCCATCATGTCAATCGCATGGAATGACATACTGGTCCTGCTGCCAGCCCCACGCTGACGAAGCAGGCAAACCGGTGTCGCTGCCCGTTCCTCGATCGGATATGCTGGCCACGACAGATCAAAGTCAGCCGCGAACGATCGAATAAAGCGTCCATGAAGCGTTGCCTGCACGGACACAAACAAATTTGTCTGCTGGCCGCGTGGCACAGTCACATCGAGCGACTTCGCAACATCGTTGTTTCCCCGACACACATTGACTGAATCGACTGATGAATCGGCCGCCTGACGAAATTCTGCTGCGAAGACCTGAGGCACGTCTTGCTCCGGGTTGGATGAAGTTGTTGTTGATCATGGCCGCGATCTACAACATTGTGTGGGGCGCCTTCGCGATCGTGAGTCCGCTCACTTTATTCCGGTGGTGCGGGTTCAATCCCCTTCCCCTCTACCCGGAATTGTGGCAGTGTATCGGAATGATCGTGGGAGTTTATGGCGTCGGTTATGGGATTGCGGCCCGTGATCCTTTTCGGCACTGGCCAATTGTCTTCGTGGGACTGCTAGGCAAAATCTTTGGGCCGATTGGCTTTCTGGGTGCTGTTACCTCGGGACGTTTCCCGCTGGCCATGGGATGGACGATCGTCACCAATGACTTGATCTGGTGGTTGCCCTTCGGCCTGATCCTCCTCGGTGCCTACCGGGAAAATCGCTCACAGGCGGCGTGAAGTCCAGCCGATGCTGAATGAATCGTAACGCATTGATTCACAGGACAGCGAGTATCCGACATGAAACTGATTCTGCTCACACAACTCGCGGCCACGATGTTTATGGTGGGGCTGATCTGGTTTGTCCAGATCGTTCACTATCCTCTCTACGCGAACGTCGGACGGGAGCAGTTTTCCGAGTATGAAGCACTGCACAATCGGCTGACGACATGGGTGGTTGGGCCGGCGATGCTGATCGAAATGTTGAGCGCGGTCATATTTCTGAAATACGTCCCGAATGAGTCGACATCGCTCGCATGGGTCGGGGTCGGGCTTCTCGTCGTGATCTGGGTTTCGACCGCCACGCTCTCCGTTCCGGCTCACGATGTCCTGACTGCCGGATTCACTGCCGATGCGTGGCAGAAACTGGTATCTACGAACTGGATCCGCACGATTGCCTGGACGCTGCGTGGCGTGATCCTGATGGTCATCACATTTCGCAGCCTCGTCGGCCCATCGGCTTCTGCGCTCTGACTTATTGCATGAACAGCCGAAATGGGCTTGAACTGAAATTTACCCTGGCCGACCCGGCAGACTGATATTCAACGATGCGTAACTTAATTCTGGTTCTCGGCGATCAGCTTGATCATACTTCCGCCGCTTTTGACGACTTCGATTCCAGGAACGATGCTGTCTGGATGGCTGAAGTGGAAGAAGAAACCACGCACGTCTGGTGCCATAAGTTGAGGATTGTCCTGTTCCTCTCCGCCATGCGGCACTTTCGGAACGAACTGATCCGGTCAAATCAACAGGTCGAGTACCATCAATTGGAAAAAGACCCTGCGAACGATCGCGGCCGAACATTTGATGAAGTACTGCGGCGTGATGCCAAACGCCTTAGACCCAGCCGCCTGGTCATGGTTGAGCCCGGAGACTGGCGTGTTCGAAAGCAGATTGAGGCGGTCGCGAGTGAACGTGGCATTCCACTGGATGTTCGTCCTGATCGCCACTTCTATTGTTCGACGGAGGATTTTGCGAAATATGCGGATGGGCGAAAAAGTCTGCTGCTGGAATTCTTCTACCGGGATATGCGGAGGAAGCATCATGTCCTGATGGACAATCAACAGCCGCAGGGCGGTCAGTGGAATTTTGACCATGACAACCGCAAGAGTTTCGGAAAGTCCGGACCGGGTGATGTGCCGCCCCTTAAAACGTTTCTTCCGGATGTGATCACGAAGGAAGTGATCGAACTGGTGCAGCATCGATTTTCCGGTCACCCAGGCAATCTCGACCATTTCAACTTACCCGTCACGCGACGGCACGCGAAGATGTTTCTGAAAAACTTCATCGACAATGTGCTGCCACAATTTGGTGATTGGGAAGATGCAATGTGGACTGACGAAACGTTTCTCTATCACTCACGCCTCTCCGCTCCGCTGAATCTGAAGCTTTTAAATCCCCGCGAGTGCGTTGAAGCAGCCATTGAGGCGTGGCAAAGCGGTCATGCGCCTCTTAACAGCGTCGAGGGTTTTGTGCGGCAGATCCTTGGCTGGCGTGAATTTATTCGCGGCGTCTATTGGCTAAAGATGCCTGGTTATCTGCAGATGAACCACTTCGATCATCAGCGGGACTTACCAGCATTCTACTGGAACGGAGACACCGAAATGAACTGTTGTCGCCAGTCGATGCAGCATGTGATCAATCACGGTTATTCGCACCATATTCACCGCCTGATGGTTCTCGGCAATTTCGCGCAATTGTGGGGTGTTCACCCGCAACGATTCCATGACTGGCATATGGCGATGTATCTGGATGCCGTTGACTGGGTGTCCCTTCCCAATACCCTCGGGATGAGCCAGTACGGAGACGGCGGCATCGTTGGTACGAAGCCGTATTGTTCCAGCGGCAACTACATTCACAAGATGAGCAACTTTTGCGAAGGCTGTCGCTTCGACTACAGGAAGCGTGTCGGGGACGATGCCTGTCCGTTCACAACACTCTATTGGGAATTCATGGACCGGCATTACGAACTGCTGAAAGATAATCCCCGAATGAAATTCCCCATCAGCAACGTGACAGCCATGCGGCACAAACCGCACGAACTGCGGGACATCCGTGCCAGAGCCGAGGAACTGCGTCGGGAATGGGGGGGGCTCAGCGGAAAAGCAATGAATGCAGGTTCGAACTCGGAGTCGATGCATTTTGCCAGCACGCTGCGTGGCATGCCCTGACCGGTTTTGACAGAACAGTCTCGATCACGAATGCGATCAACAGACCGGATGATCGGAGGCTGTCGATGATCTGAACGCCCGAGCGTTCAACAACAGCCGGCCCAGAATTTGGCTGCTCCGGAAACTGTGTATTCCAATAACGGCAATTCAGCATGTTGGTTGGCGCTGGACCGCCCCTGTTTTCCCGGGATTGCGGACCGCTTGAATCTCATCGAGTTCATCGAGATACTTCCTCGAGCCCAGGGGACGGCACAGACGTGCAGGAATTGCGGCAATTCTTTGATGTTCCGCCGATAGTGGACGGGAACGAGAAAATTGGGAAAAACGCGCGTTCGCCGGACGTCCTTGTGTCCTATACTGCGGCCATGAATTCCGTGATTCCGGTACTTGAAGAACTGAAATACACGTCCAGAACTCCTTGCCCCTTGATCCTCTCAAAAGCGCCCGTAGCTCAGCTGGAT
>JAGQQS010000620.1 GCA_020426105.1 Planctomycetaceae bacterium | reverse complement strand
TGCATCGAAGTATGACTGCCGGGATTCGAAAAGCCAACTCATCGCGTGTATCGCAAGGACAATCGCAGCCATCATCGCTCCGCGTGATGAGCCCGGTCTCTTTCATGCGATGATGGCAAGGCGTTCAGCTGTTGTCTCGCAGCATCAATGGTCAGCACTGTTTATTACTCAGGGAACACCAGCAGGAACAGCCATTCGGCGACCATCGCAGGCTTGGCGCTGTGGCCTTCAACTTCGATCTTGTATTCCGATTTCACCAGATATCTGCCGGTTCCGCGTTCTTCAACACTCATCAACCGGATATGGCAGCGAATACGTTTGCCGACCGGCACGGGAGCCATCAGACGCAGGCGATCAAAGCCGTAGTTCAATCCGTACAGAGCGTCGCCCGGATAGTCTCGTTGCATGATCTGACGACCGAAGTACGTCAACATGGAAATGGTCCAGAATCCAAAGGCGATCGTTCCGCCGAACGGGCTTTCACGTCGAGCTCGCTCGGGGTCGGTGTGAATCCAGTCCATGTCGCCAGTGGCTTCACCGAATTTATCGATCGTTGATTGCTCAACGAGATACCAATCCGAAGTCCTGGTTTCCGCACCGTAGAATTCTTTAATCGACTCAAGTGGTGTCACGTGACTTTGTACCTCATGATGCAGCAGATGGATCACTGTCCCATCCACCTGCGTTGCGTAATGTTTCAATTTCCTGCCGGGCAAGCTCGCTCAGCCGGACATAATCGGTCTTGGCCACGCGGTTCAGAGGAAATCCTCCGGGTTCCAGCAGCACGTAGTGCGATGGTCGCATGTAACCGGCGATTCCTTTGGCGTGTGTTTCAAGCTGGACGCGTGTGAGTTCGGCGTTCGGTTTGAGTTCAATAAAGAGCACGACGCCTTCCACGAAGACTTGATGCGGTGCCCCAACGGCTCCGCAGGCCGCAACCTGCTGGTTCAGCTCCGCAAAATGACTTTCAATCTGAGCGGGATGAACCTGGTAGCCTTTGGGTTTAATCACCAGCTTGGAACGCCCGGCAAATACGAGTCCGCGTTCAGCGACATATCCCAAATCGCCCGTGTAGCAGATCCCGTCGGTCGACACAGTTTTTCGATACGCTTCCGGGTTGTTCACATAGTCGATCAGCACCTGCGGGCCGCTGAAGCAGATTTCTCCGGCTTCGCCGTCGGGAAGTTCATCACCGGCGGAACCATCGTCGTTCATAGGCCGGCGGATTGTGAGGGGAGTGATCGGGGCCCACCAGCCGACGGTATCAGACAGCTGTTCAATCCTGTCCGTCATGCCGGTATACGTGACAAACCCGGCCATCTCACTCAGGCCAAGCCCCGTCCCCACTGCCGGAAAGTTTTCATACAACTTCCGAATGAATTCGTGACTGACCTGTTGACCTCCATAAAGAACTCGACTGACTGACGACAAATCGTAATCCGTGAAATTCGGCAGTCGATACTGCATATTGAACATGGCCGGAATTTGACCGAAGCAATCTATTTTATATTTCTGGATCGCTTTCAGGGTTTTTTCGGCATCGAACACGTGCAGGATGACGGCGGTCTGGCCGGTAAAGAACGTGGTCATCAACTGTTCGCCCTGACAACCGACGTGTGATGGCGGCAAGTTGACCAGCATGGTGGGTGAATCGAATAACCCGAACCCGGCGGCCAGACACATATTCTGTGCCGTGATGTTGCGATGGGAGAGCAGCGCTGGTTTGGGGAGTCCCGTTGATCCCGTCGTGTAGATCACCTGAGCGCCGTCCGTTGGCTTGATTTCCCGCGAAATCTTATGAAAGTTCATGGACGAATCAGATTCGGAATCGGCAGCCAGTTTCTGTGCTTCAGCGAGAAATTCTGAGAAGGACGCAGCTCCTGCGATTGTTTCCTCAGCGTTTGAAAACTGAATAAAGTGCTTTACGAAAGGACATTCCGCCTGCACAACTTTGGCAACTTCCCGAAAATCGGCGGCAGCCGTTTGTCCCGGATGCACGAATCCGCGTGCGTTGATCAGCTTCAGCGATCTGACAACTTCCGGGGCTTTCAGCCGCAGGTCCAGCGGCGCATGAATGACGCCGATTTTGAAACACGCGTATTCGAGGAAAATGTGCTCAGGAAGCAGTGGCAACATGGTGGCCAGAAAGTCGCCGGGCTGATAGCCAGCTTCCAACAGCTTGATCGCCAGTGCCGTCGTCACGTTGTCAAGCTGGCGGTAAGTAAACTCACGGTCCGAATCGAAATCGATGATGGCAATCCGGTCGGGCGTTTCATTGGCCCATTTGGTAATGATCCCATGCAGCAGATGCCGGTCTGCAAACTCGGTTTCGTACCGTTCGAGCGTATACGCCTGCAGCGTTTCTCGAATATTACCGATCATATTGCTCACCGCCACTGTCAGGAGAATCGAGGTGCTGGAAGGCCGGAAGGCTCCCAGCATATCACAAATCTGAGACTAACTCATCCGCGCAGCGCCACTGAGGCAGCTCACACCACAACGACTCTTAATGATTCCTGACTGCATGACAGCACTGATCCGGGTGCGGTCCTGTAAAATTGCGATGTCTGCCACAACATCCCCATCCACAATCAGGATATCGCCGAGCTTGCCCTTCGTGAGGGTTCCCAGCTCATGGGCGCGGCCCAGAATCTCCGCTCCGGTTTGAGTCGCACATTTGATCACATCCAGCGGCTTGAGGCCGACGTAGTTCACAAAAAAAGAAAGTTCCTTTGCATAGTCACCGTGCGGATTCCATGCAAATCCGTAATCGCCCCCCATTCCTAGTCTGCCGCCGGCCGCCAGAATTCGTCGGGCGCTTTCGGCACCACCGTCCAGCGTTTCCTGGTGCCCGTCAATCACGGCCTGGGACATCCCGAATTCCGGGCCGCGTTCGATACTCATCAGTTCAAAATAGAGCGCCGGTACAACGGGCACGTTACGTTTCAGAAGCAGTTCCAGCGTTTCATCATCCATGAACGTTCCATGTTCGATCGCGTCATAACCGGCGAGCAGTGCATTTTTAATCCCTTCCGTCGCGCGACAATGGCCGGTCACTTTCATCCCGTGGTTGTGCGCTGTCTGGACAACTGCATGCATTTCTTCGAACGTCATGCACAATGTGTGATGGTCGTTGAAATCGGCAGCTGCTGCGTCACCGGTCGGATAGGTCTTGACCCACTCAACACCGTCTTTGACCAGTTTTCGCACGGCCCTGCGAGCTTCATCAGCTCCATTCACGAGGAGAATCAGGCCCTCCATACCGATCTTGCGGAATTCCGGATTCCAGTCCATCAGTCCGCCGGCACCACAGATTTCACGTCCGCTCGCAGCCAGTCGCGGGCCGATGACCAGATCCTCTTCGATCCCCTTTTTGAGCCACACGTCGATATTAAACAGGCTGCCTCCACTGCGGGCTGACGTATAACCGCATTCAACCGCCAGCCGCGCATTGCTGCCTGCCAGCAAGGTGACATATTCGACCGGATACTTAATGTCCAGATCTTCCAGCGCCGCAACGTTGAAGTAGGTCGGATGAAAATGCGCTTCGACCAGTCCTGGCATGATCGT
>JAGQQS010000619.1 GCA_020426105.1 Planctomycetaceae bacterium | reverse complement strand
GTACAATACGGAAAAAGACATCAGTCGTTTTGCCGACAGTCTGCACAAAGTTCTGGGCCAGGCATAGTTCTGTGTCTCCGGGGATAGCGGAGGCGGCGCGGATTCCCGATTCCGTTGGGCGGGCCTTCGGATTTACCATCCATAAAGCCACAGTGGCGACCGGCGGGTTCAGCGGAGTGCGCGTATTCCGCGCCACAACAAATGACGGTCGTGAACTTGCCGTTCGCGGAACGCCGGCGGCGCAGTTCCTGCCTTCGGACCGGATAGTCGGGCTGTATCGCCTGCTGCGATGGATTTCGCAGGCGGGCGATTGCCCGGTGCCGGTACCACTGGTACCCGCAGTAGGCGTGGTTCCGGCATCGCCACAGCGCAGGAAACACCAGGCTGAGCCGTGGCTGCGGCAGCACGAAATCATCTGGCAGGTCGAACCCTGGCTGCCTGGTCACCCTCTGCATGGGAATGAGCTTTCAGCAGACCATGTGAATGCAGCACTGAGCAGCTTGAATCGATTTCATCAGCTGGCAGCTGAAGCGGTGAGGATCCTGGGGGCCGATGAGTGGTTTATGAATACCACGAAACCGTCACCGGCCGTCACGCGACGACTCAAAATTGTGCAGGAACTGAGGGACGGAAAACTGGAGATGCTCCGTCGGCATCTTGCCGTCGATACAGATGAGCGTTTTCGGGGTCTGGCCATTCGCGTTTGCCAGGCACTGCGAACGCGCCTGCCTGGGCTCCACCATGCCTTGTCTGCTCTGGTCGACACGCCGTTTCGGATCCAGCCGGTACTGCGGGACGTCTGGCGGGCACATGTGCTGTTCACGGGCACTCAGGTGAGCGGCCTGATCGATCTTAGCGCAGCTGCTTCGGATCATGTCACCGTCGATGTGGCGCGACTGATCCGGAGCTGGTTTGGCTCCAATTCAGCACTGGTGCGGAATGCGCAGAGTCACTATCAGTCCCTGCAGGTCCTCAACGGCAGCGAACAACGTCTGTTACAGGCACTGGATGCATCGTCGGTCCTGTTGAGTCCCGTCACATGGCTGCAGCGGCGCATGGAATCGGGCAGCAGAGGCCGGTGGGCCGAGGAAGTCCATTTACGTCTTGCAGAACTGACAGAAGTTGCGGAAAACCTGTGAGAGGTTCCTTCCACACGCCGACGCTTGTCAGCGTTGGCTCGAAGTTACTCGTGAATTTCGAAGCACAATGTCATTCCGTTTCACGCCATCACATTCATTTTTCTGCAAGCCCTCCTTGCCAAGTGATTCACCGCCCTCGATAATTTCGAGAGGCGTTCAACCCAACGCATTGTGGCCTTAGTGGCATTTGGAAGCATTATGTCAGCATCTCAGATCGATTCGGATGAAAAAACTCTTAAAAAGCCTGACAGGCCGAATCGCCGTCTTTCCGTGTGGAAGAAGTTTTTGTTTGCGACCATCATCACCGTGACGTTTTTTGCGACAATTGAATTAGTGCTCGCAGCGTTGGGCGTGAAACCAGTGACATATCGCGAAGACCCATTTGTTGGCTTCACATCGCGGTCGCCATTGTTCGAGAAGGCAAAGACGGCAGATGGAAAATTCGTATACCGCACGAGAGAGCAAAAGCTGTCTTTGTTCAATCTTCAGGAGTTTCCGGTAGACAAAGGGAAGGACACCTATCGGGTGTTTTGCATGGGAGGATCAACGACCTATGGTCACCCCTATGTGGACTCAACTTCGTTCGGCGGATGGCTTCGCGAGTACCTGAATATTGCCGATCAGAGGCACGCATGGGAAGTCATCAATGCCGGCGGCATCAGCTACGCCAGTTATCGTGTTGCGTCACTGATGGAGGAGTTGATTGAGTATGAACCGGACTTGTTTATTATCTATTCAGGACAGAATGAATTCCTGGAACGGCGGACTTACAGCCAGATACTTGCGACCCCCGGTGTCGTGCGAGAAGTGGCGGCCGTTTTTGCGACATCCCGGGTTTATTCTTCGATGCGGACGCTGTTTAAGAATGCTGTGTGGACAGTCCCGCAGGATTCTCTAAAGACCAACATTCTGCCGGCGGAAGTTGATGCCATCCTGGACGGCGCTGTAGGTCCCGATGACTATACTCGTGACGATACTCAGCAGCAACAGGTGATCGATCACTATAGCCTGAATCTTGCGAGGATGATCGAACTCGCGCGATCGGCGGGTGCCACGGTCATCATGATCAATCCCGCCGCGAATGAGCGAAGCATGTCACCATTCAAGAGCCAGCACCGTGATCTGCTGAACCACGACGACCTGGAACAGTGGAAGACCCTGATTTCTCAGGCCAAAATGACGCAAAAGTCCGGTCAATTCGACGAGGCCCTGAAACTGTTTGATCTGGCGATTGAGATTGACCCCTTTTATGCGGAATCGCATTTCAATCGGGGCGAAGTGTTGTATGCGCTCGGTCGGTATCCGGAAGCAAAACAAGCGTTCCAGCGGGCGATTGACGAAGACGTTTGCCCCCTGCGTATCCTGTCCGAAATGCGAAGACGTGTCGCTGAAGTTGCGACAAGGTACAACGTACCGCTCGTGGACTTCCAGCAGCTTCTCGAAGGAAAAACCACGACCGGAATCCTTGGTGACGAATGGTTTCTGGACCATGTTCACACGAACACGGAAGGTTACAGGGAACTGGCACTCAGGCTGTTTGCTATTCTCACTTCTCAGGGTGTCGTCGTACCTGACAGTCGGTGGACCCCGGAAAACCGTCAGAAGTTGGAAGCAGAGGTAACGGGGCGTATTGACGAACGCGCGCAAGGGGTCGCACTGCGAACTTTGGCAAAGGTGTTTTCGTGGGCACGTAAATACGAAGAAGCAGGTCGACTCTCGAAGCTGGCCGCCGAAAAACTGTCAGACGACGCGGAAGTTCACTGTATGGCCGCGTACGATTTTGAAAGAAATGGACAGTTCGAACAGGCAAAGGAAAGCTACGAGAAGGCGATCCAGCTAAATCCGACTTACGCCCACGCACACTACAATCTCGGGCACGTGCATCGGCAACTCAAAGAATGGAGCCTTGCCACAAAGTCCTTTGAGAATGCGGTTGCTGCAGATCCTCATTATCCTGGTGCCCATTACAATCTGGGGCTGCTGTATCAAAAGGAAGGGAGACTGGACGACGCAGCCATGTGTTTCAGAGCGTCAATTTCCGTTAACGGAACGCATCCCGGTTCATGGGAGGAACTTGGAAATGTGCGTCTGGAACAGGGAAGGATCGACGAGGCGATTCAACATCTCGAAATGGCCCTGAAACTGCAGCCAGACATGGCTTCGACCAATAATTCACTGGGCGTCGCATTTGCGCGAAGCGGACAGGTGGAGAAAGCGGCTGCTTATTTCGAGCGTGCGGTTGAACTTGTCCCGCAGTACGTCGAGGCCCAACAGAACCTGTCGAGGGCCAGGGCATCGCTTAAATAGGGCATTGCGGCATTATCAAAACAGCGTATAAATAAATGGTGCGGCACCGGTCGATGTTAAAGCGACCAGGGCTCCGACGAGGATCAATGCAATAACGATTGGCCCCATCCACCAGATTCGCTCTTCCTTGATAAACGTCCAGATCTCTCGCAGCAGTCCCGGTTCGGGTTCCTGGCCGATATGCTCAAAGTCAGACGATTCAGGTGGCTTGTCGACGGTCATTGTGAAGCTCTCCCACGTGGTCACTCAGAATTGGTGATAGTAGGTGCGAACATTTTTTGGCTGTTTTCGCGCCCGCCAGAATGTCTGCTCATTCGTTTGAAATCGGCGGTTCAACGAATCTCTACCCATAATTCGCAGCATGATTGCCATGGGCACGAAAAGTCCGAAGTAGATCAGGAGCATCGCTAATTCTCCCGCCACCAGGCCGATCGGCTGTGTGACGATCATCATGCCGACGAAAACCGGCCTCAGGGATCCGGGTGACACACACCCAATGCCAAACAACACTGCTCCGCCGGCGCCAGCCCAGATCACGGCCTCGGTATTGCGAGTCCAGAGCCATGCCATCAGTGGCGCAGCTACAAGGCAGATACAGCCAAACTGGAAGAGCTGGCGATTTGAGGGGGCGAGATTGATATGGAACAATGCCATGAGCAGCATCCGCAGAATTTTGCAGTTACAGGAAACTGCAATGAAAAATATCCAAAATCACGCCGCAGGCAAAACGTCAGGCGTGGTATTGCAATTGACAAAGACAATTCGATCACGCATTTTCAGGGCACCATGCGGCATAACTTCGAATTCTCCTATTATACTTAACAGGTAACAGAACGCCAGGCGTCGTGTGAACAGAAAGTTCCTGTCCTGGAGATCGATCGTAGAAAAAAATAATGAGGACCAATCACGAGATTTGGTTCTTGCGGATTGCGACGTGAAAATTGATGTCGCTGTGCATCGGCGGAGTACCCATGTGATGACAGTATCGGGAAGTTCAGCCCGTCCACACAACCAATTCGACAGTGATTCCGGCGGGCCACGGTCTCCATTGAGGTGGTTCCTGTTGGGTGGCTTGTGTCTCGCATCGCTGTTTGCTGCCATTGTCTACGGAATAGCAAGCCGAACTGCGTCTGAGTTGAAGTCCCCGGAGCCGTCCCCAAAGTCACCTGTAAGTTCGATCTCTGAATCGAAAGCTCGATGGCAGGCGAGTGAATTTGTCGGCAGCCAGACGTGCGCAGAATGCCACTCTGAAATCGCAGATCTTTATTCAGAGCACCCGATGGCCAGGACACTGGCGTCTGTCGCCGACGCGACGCCGATCGAGATTGTGACAGATAAGCTGGCAGAATTTGAGGCTCAGGGATGCCAGTACCGCGTCGAACGTATTGGTGATCGAATGGTTCATACGGAATCGATGACGAGCCCGTCTGGTAACTTGATTTACGAACAGTCGGTCGATGTTCAGTATGCTGTAGGTTCCGGGATGAACGCCAGGACTTATCTGATTGACCGTGGCGGAATTTTGTTTGAATCACCGGTAACGTGGTACACCGAGAAAAAACGATGGGATCTCTCGCCGGGGTATCACGACAATCCGCGGCAGCGGTTTAATCGTCGCATCACTGATGGCTGCATCCAGTGCCATTCGGGACGTCCGGCACCCATCGGAACAGGAACTTCGGATCGTTTCGAATCGCCACCATTTCATGAACTGGGAATTGGGTGTGAGCGCTGCCACGGGCCAGGAAAACGCCACGTCGAAATGATGTCCGGTGACGATCCGGGCAGCAGTGATGCGTCCTCGCTGGACATGCGAATTGTCAATCCGACTCGCCTTGACAGGCGTGGCGAAGACAGTGTGTGTTATCAATGTCACATGGGAGGCAAAGGTCGCATTTTGCGAAAAGGAAAGTCATATCACGATTTTCAGCCCGGGATGGCGACCGAAGAGATCTGGACCGTCTTTGTCGCTCCAACTCCTTTTGCGGAAGATGGCAGTCCGCGTTTCACAAGTCATGTGGAGCAAATGCAGGCCAGCGCCTGTTTTCGAGGCGACTCGGATCAAATGCGGTGCACCACCTGCCACGACCCGCATCAGGTTCCAGGGGCTGACGAGGCCGCAGCCTGGTACCGGGCCAAGTGCAACAATTGCCATGCGGATCGCGGATGCTCTCTGCCAATCGCCGAACGCGAAGCCGCTCCGGCATTCGATTCCTGCATCCACTGCCATATGCCAAAATTCGGTTCAAGCGATATCCCTCATACCTCAGGATCAGATCACCGTATCCTGAAAAATCCTTTGGGCAGTCCGGTTGACGCCGATCAGGCGAATCAACACTCAGTCTGGTCGATATTTGACGGTAGTGACCAGCGTATGCCGGAATGGGAGGTGGCGCGCGCTCGTGCGCTTGCGTTGAGCGACCAGGCAATGGAAGAATCTGATCTGCCATTGATGAAGCAGGCTGTCGCTGCACTGGAAGCAGTGCTGGTATATGATCCTGACGATGTCGATGTGTTAAGTAAATTATGCTTCTTCTACTGCGATACTCGCAACTACACGCAAGCTGTCGCTGCGTTTGAAGCAGCCCTGCGCATCGATCCTTACCACGAAATGAGTCTCAAGAACTACGGAATGGTGGCGCTCCAGACAGGTTCTTTCGAAACGGGGCGGCGGTGCTTTGAAAGTTACCTGAAAGTAAACGAATGGGACGGTACCATGTACGGCCCGTACGCTGCTATCCTGGCAAACTCAGGGAATCTGCAGAAGGCTGCAGAAGTCGCTGAACGTGGCCTGCTCCTCGACCCAACTCAGAAAAAACTCTACGCACTCGCGGCGCAGTTGTACAGACGCATCGGTGATCGCGACAAGAGTCAGCGACTCCGCGAAAAGCTTGAGGAAATCAGCCGCTTGCTGGATCCCTGGGATCAGAAACGCATCCAGCGGAAACAGCAACTCCTGCGCGACAGTCTCCAGCGGACTCCCTAATGGCCTATCCGGTGTCAGGAATCGAATGGCAGCCTGGCGTCAGTCGGCCACAAATTGGTCCAGATACTCTCGACGATCGCGACTCGAGGCCTGTTCTGTCTGATCGTTTTTCTTCAGCACATTTCGGCCCAGCACCAGAACATCCATGTCCGTCATCAGGAAGCAACGATAAGCATCTTCCGGCGTACACACGATGGGTTCACTACGGACGTTGAAACTGGTGTTAATCAGAACCGGACACCCCGTCAAATCCCGGAAGCGTGTAAGCAGCTGGTGTGTGAGTGGGTTTCGTGTGGCATCGACGGTCTGGACACGTGCGGAATAATCCACGTGCGTGACGGCCGGAATGGCCGATCGGTGGTACCGGAGTTTTTCGATTCCAAAGGCCGTGTTTTGAGCGTGTGTTTCAGCATGGCGAATCCGTTCATGCACAGGTGCCACCAAAAGCATGTAGGGGCTTTCGGAATCGGGCTTCAGCTGAAAGTACTCATGCACATGTTCCTGTAAAACGATCGGCGCGAACGGACGAAACGACTCCCGAAACTTGATTTTTAAATTCATCACCGACTGCATTTTATCACTGCGGGCGTCCCCAAGCAGACTGCGAGCTCCCAGTGCACGAGGGCCAAATTCCATGCGACCCTGAAACCAGCCAACCACGTTGTCACGTGCCAGCAACGCCGCGACCTGATCACACAGTTCCGCGTCAGAGCCTGCTGTCGTGAACACGGCTTGATTTGCCCTGAGCACTCGACGGATTTCGTCATCGCCAAATGCGGGCCCCAGAAAAGAGCCCTTTTGAGAATCCTGATTGCCCGGTAATCGTGGTTTCTGAAGCAGTTGGTACCAAATGAACAGGGCCGCTCCAAGGGCACCGCCAGCATCGCCCGCTGCGGGCTGGATCCATAGATTCTTAAAGGGTCCGTCGCGAAGGATTCTTCCATTTCCCACGCAGTTCAGCGCCACGCCGCCAGCCAAAACCAAATTTTGAAGGCCGGTCGTTCGCCAGGCATGATGTGCCATTCGCAGCATAATCTCTTCGGTGACACTTTGCACCGAAGCAGCCATATCCATGTCTTTCTGAGTTATTTCGGTGTCCGCCTGACGCGGCGGGCCACCGAAAAGTTTGTGGAACTTGTCGGAGGTCATCGTCAACCCCTGACAATAATTGAAGTAGCTCATGTCCATGCAGAATGAGCCGTCCTCTTTCAGTGTGAGCAGGTGATTTAGAATCAGATCGCGGTAGCGCGGCTGTCCATACGGGGCCAGGCCCATCAGTTTATATTCGCCGCTGTTCACCTTAAAACCAGCGTAGTACGTAAATGCGGAATACAGAAGTCCGGGAGAATGCGGGAAACGGATTTCATGCGTCAGTTTGATCGTGTTGCCCCGTCCAACGCCTATCGTCGCGGTCGACCACTCACCCACACCGTCCATTGTCAGAATTGCTGCTTCATCAAACGGTGATGGGAAAAAAGCGCTGGCGGCGTGAGATTCATGGTGCTCGGTGAACACGAAACGTCCCTTGTAACTGTTCCTTAATCCCTTTCGCAGTTCGCGTGGTGTATGTAATTTTTGATTCAGCCACAGAGGTATCGCTTTGCGAAACGATCGATATCCCGCTGGCGCGAAGGACAGATACGTTTCCAGGAGTCGTTCGAACTTGCGGAGCGGTTTGTCATAGAATCCAACAT
>JAGQQS010000618.1 GCA_020426105.1 Planctomycetaceae bacterium | reverse complement strand
TCAACCAGCACCGTATTGCGGACCCATTCGTGGCATTTCAGGCACTTCATCGTCACATTGACCCACGCCATGGATGTGCCGTCCATATCATTGTCCTCGGCTTCCTTCTGCAACTCTTCCACGGCCTGCACGAATTCATTGCTGTAGCGGCGATACATTACATCATTGGAAACGCGCCACCGCTCTTCGCTGCTCATTTTCATCAGGGTTTGAGAGCCCTCACTCACCATCTGAAGGTCTTCGGTACACAAACCTTCAAGAATTAAGTTGGAAGCATGCAACTTCTGTCGCATAAATTTCGCCAGTGCTCTGGCTGGCTCGTCCTTCTTGTCTGCCGATCCCTCGTTCTTTGCCGGCGGCGCAGTCGTGTTCTTATCGTCAGGACTCGCAGATGTTGGCCTGAAAAACCAGACCGGATCGGTTGAAATGATCAGCACGCACGCAACGGTGGCCGCAATTAGGGACGCTGGTTTTAGAGTTCGAATGAGGGTAAGCATAATGTGGGCCTCTGACACGTGAGAAAGAAGTACGGAGCAGCTCCGCTCAATGACTTCAATCTCGCAAACAGTGCGCCATAAGGCTATGAGCACCTTGAGCAAAACGAAATTGCCTCCTGACGCGGTGAATTGCACGGGGGCAGGACCGACTGGAAGAACGGGAGACGGTACGGAATGGGCACAGAAGTGTGCCACTGTGCGGATCTGCCGCAAAATCTGTGCGATTGCGACCGAGCCTCTCACGATGGCGTGTGCCTGTCCTGGCTCAGTCTCTGCCCTTGCGAAATTGCTTGCTGGCCTGAGCCAAAATATTGCGTTCACGGGACGTCAGGCTGGCTTCGCCGGAGCGACTGATTTTTTCGAGAATCGCATCGACCTGTGAATTCAAGTTGGATTCCGGTTCCGGAGCCTCAGTGTAGACCCGCAGGTTTCCGCGTCTTCGCCGTGCGCTGATACGACCGGCAAACTGATCCCACCAACGTGTGATTCTCATGTTCCAGCGAAAGTACAGAAATCCAAAAATCAAACCGCCGATGTGGGCTGAATTTGCCACCTGCGAAGTGGCCTGTCGACTCTGAAGGGCGTCAGCCACCTGATTTATCATGGGAATCGTATCGATGGCCACAAACGCGGCGAGCAACCACCGGAACTCAATGGGAATAATTCCCATCAACAGAACCTTCTGACGCGGATAGTGCAACGCGACAAGGCAGAAGACCGCCATGGTCGCACCGGAGGCACCGATGATCTCTGCACGAATACCAATCAGTCGGTAGAAGACGAGCGAACAGATTCCCGCGAAGACAGCCGCCACCAGATAAAACCAGAGGAACTCGCGGTCTCCAAGCAACGGCCGTAGTGCGCCACCAATGGACCAGAGCACCATCATATTAAACACAATATGCAGCAGATTGCTCTGATCGTGACAAAATGCGTATGTCAGCAGCCTCCAGATCTGCCCCTGAAAGACTGCATGTTCAAAATCCAGGGCAAGCCAGCTTTGCACAAGCGACGAACCACCCTGACGGCTGGTCATCAGTTGCAGTACAAACACCGCGACAGTCACGACCACAAGGACCAGAGTTATCGGCTTCGATGCGGGCCTGCGAAACGTGCCACCACCGTCGTATTCATCACGCAGATATTCGCGGTTTTCGATTCCCATCAGTACGAACTTTTCACCCCTGCCAGCGATCGTCGCCGAACCGATGTCTTCGGCTTATGCCTGAACACGACATCGCTCCGTCATGCATTAAGTCTAACTCGAATTCGTAAAACCGTCGACTTGAATTTCCCGGGATCGAATGCCGACAGCCGCCATCGACCGTCGGTGCTGATTCAGGCAGCCATCAATCCGGCCAAGCGCCCCCATTCCAGTCTTTTAGCGTCAGTTTATCCGGGTCCACCACAAAATAGCGGACTTTACGGCGTTTCCAGGTGTAGGTAATGTGGACCTTGCCATCCTTCGTCTGGATGACGGCCGGATAGGAAAACTCCGCCTTTGCTTCGCGGTCGAGTGTCAACGATGGCTTCCAGTCGATTCCGTCTTCACTGACAGCCACGTTGATCATTTCGCGCCCGCGGGGCGATCCTTTGCTGCGGTTTGTATGGTTGTAAACCAACAGGTGCCGACCATCCTGAAGTGTGACCGCGTCGATCCCGCTGTTGGGATTCGGGATGTTGAGTGGTTTTAGGTCGCTCCAGGAACGGCCCTGATCCGATGATGTTGTTGATAGTGTCATGCCGTCACCATCCCGATTTCGGCACAACGCCTGAATGACCCCGTCCGGATGACGCAGCAGTGTTGGCTGAATCGCGCCGAATGTTTTCCCATCGTGAATGGCTGGCGTCCTCTGCCATGTCTTGCCGTGGTCCGATGTGAGTTCAAAGTGGACGCGCCAACCGTCGGATTCCGTACTACTGCCACACAGCAACGTTCCATCTTTCTGAAGCACAGGTTTGTTGCGTACCGGTCCGTCAATGTGTTCGGGCAGTCGTCGAGCCTGCGACCATGTGATCCCGTTATCGCTCGATTCGCTCATCATGCCCCACCAGGTACTCGGAGACGGACCGCATTTCCAGAACAGCACCAGAGGACCGCCCGGATATTGAAACAGCACAGGATTCCAGGTCGGATGACGCTTTACCGTTCCGTCAGTCAGCGTGTACTGAATCCCGTCAGCAACTTCGACAGAAGGTGTCCAGTGCCCGTCGATGTGACGCGACACCCAAATTCCAACATCCGGATACTTCTCCCCCGTTCCACCGAACCATGCCGCGACCAACCCTGCTGGCGTTTCCTCAATTGTTGACGCGTGGCATTCCGGATAGGAGGCCTTCTCGTAAATGAAACCCTCGTGGACAATTGCAGGGTCCGCACCAGCACAGGTAACAAGCGATGTAAAGAAGAGGCAAGTTAGACCGGAGAGGAATTGTTGACACATTCAGTAAAACTCCAGAGGCACGACCATTGTAAAAAATCTGACTCAGTGACGATGGCACATCACCGCGAATTACGTATTTCTCCAGCCTTAAAAATAACAGAATCACCTGCCAGGAATATTGCCTCGACACGTCAGTTCTGAAGTTTTTACGTATTGAACTAAATTTGCTTTCAGGTCACGCTCAACCGCGTCACGGTGACTCTCACAACAAAGCTCACCACGATTCATTTCTGTTTCCTCGATGCGCACGAGTTTCTATGCATCCAGTTCCGGACCAGCCTCAAGGCGGCGGCATTTTTGCCATGGATGTCAACCTTTTTACTTGTGCCCCGAAAAAGAACCATCGCTTCACCCAACCAAATTGCCGTCAGACTGATAACAAATGTTGTGCTTTTGATATCACGAGACAATCTTAGCATTCCTCTCAGACTGCTTATATTCACACAAAATGCCTAAAGCCGCCGCAATTTGACGTGCGGCACAATCTGCTGATTGATGGCATGTGACATGCATAACATTTCAAACCGACGAGGAATGGTGTGACCATTCCGCAGGACGCGACAGAGGTTTCCCTCGGTTTTTCTGAAAGGTTGAATCATGAACAGAATTTTGAAGATTGCGATTGCGGTCCCCGCACTGGCGTTGATGGCCATGGGGCAATCTGCGCAAGCGGGACATAACTGCGGTTATGGTGGCGGTTACTACGGTGGCGGCTACGGTTACGTGGCACCGGTCTATTCCTATGCACCGGTTTACCGGACGGCGTACGTACAGCCTTCGTACGGAATCAGCATCGGAATCGGTCAAGGCTACTATGGCGTCGGTCGCGGGTACTACGGTGGTGGATATGGAGGCTACCGCGGCGGCTATGGTGGCTATCGCGGAGGGTACGGCGGCTATCACGGGGGTTACCACGGCGGTCATCATCATCACCACTAGTAAAATCAGCGACGACTCGTTCCGATCGGAGATGCTCGGCGGGCTGTTCCTGCCGGGCGTACCGATCGCTGAATGTAATTTTCAGTCACGGTTGAAATCCCGGCCCTGTTCCCGGGACAGTGACCGGAATGTTTCCCTTCACGACTGCTTCGCTGTAAAACTCTGCTGCTGACTTGCCTACGGCTCCGATCGTGCTTCGATCTGGATGCCCCGGGGAGTAAAGCACACCATGCGTGGGGCTCCGATGGGCGGCGATTCACGTTGTGGCGTTTGCAATCCGCGACTCCCTGCGGGATGCAGGTGCGCGGGAAATTCGAGATATATCCATGCCACTGATCGAACTGCGGAATATCTCGAAAACCTATGATCTTGGTGAAGTTAAAGTCTGTGCATTGCGGCAGACGGAACTATCGATCGACCGCGGCGAATATGTGGCATTGCTGGGTCCTTCTGGTTCCGGAAAGTCCACCCTGATGAACACGCTGGGTTGCCTCGATCGACCGACGACCGGCAGTTATCTGCTGGACGGCAAGGAAGTTGCGACGCTCAATCGCAATGCGCGCGCCGGGATTCGCAACCGGCATATTGGATTTGTGTTTCAGAATTTCAACCTGCTGGCACGCACATCAGCCCTCGAAAACGTCGAACTTCCGCTGCTCTATGGGGCGGCGATGTCGAGTCGTGCCCGCAAAAAGCGAGCTCGCGAAATGCTGGCGATGGTAGGCCTTGAGGATCGCCTGGATCACCACCCGGGGCAACTTTCCGGAGGCCAGCAGCAGCGCGTGGCCATTGCCCGTTCCCTCGTCACCAATCCTTCGATTCTGATGGGTGATGAGCCAACGGGAAATCTGGACTCGAAAACCAGTCGTGAAGTGATCGAACTCTTTAAGAAATTGAACACGGAACATCAGATTACCGTGATTCTGGTCACGCACGACCTCAATGTCGCCCGCCATGCGCGAAGAATTCTGGTTATGCGGGATGGGAAAATTGAAATGGATACAACTCGATTTGAAGATGCCTTCGAATCGTTACACGCGTTCGAAACATCACTGCCAGAGCAAGAGTCGCCTGAGGTGCAGTCCGAACATGCGGAATGAATCATTCAATCGGTGCCCGGACGACGATTTGAGCAGCAATGAAGTCTCGCCCGACACACACGCCATGGATGGTTCTGTTCGCGCTGGCCGCAATTGTGGTCGGTTTGCGTCGAGCTGATGCGCAGTTGTTGCCGGATGATGAACGGCAGATCCGGTGGCATTCGGAACAAAGTGTCTCCGCATTTCATCGCAATTCCGGCCCGGCGCCGGTCACCGTCGCCTCGGCAGGCATCGACCAGGCTGAGCGTTTGTTGTCGCTCGACGAAGCGATTCGCATGACCCTGCAGAATTCGGAAGTCATTCGAGTTCTCACCGGCGTATCGGCCGTCTCCAGTGGGCAGACGATTTACGACACGGCCATCGCAACCACACCGATTGATCAGGCAAAAGCCCTGTTCGATCCTGTCTTTTCGGCGAACAGTACATTTCGCCACAATGAATTTCCTGGACTCAACGGCTTCGGTACCCGCATTATTGGCAACCAAACGGGAGGCAATGATACGGAAGCGCGCTTGACGGATCTGAATACACTGGGTGGTACGCTCAGTCTGGGTGTTGCCAACAGCTGGGATAATCAGACGGTCGCGGGTTTTCTGAATCGCAACGCTCCGTCGGCATCACTGAGTTACACACAACCACTGCTGGCGGGGTTCGGACGCGACGCCAACACCGCCCCGATCGTGATCGCCCGTCTGCAGCTGGATATCTCGTACTTTCAGTTCAAAGACAGCATGCAGGAACTCGTGCGTGGTACGGTGGCTGCCTATTGGGCGCTCGTTCAGGCACGCACTGAACTTTGGGCACGAGAAATTCAGCTGGAACAGTCTCGTACGATTTTTGAACGACTGGAAGCGCAGTTGCGAGCCGACATCGCGAACCAGGCCGATGTTTCACAGCCGAAACTGGCATACGCGAATTTTCGTGCCAATTTGATCTCAGCGCGAGCCAATGTGCTGCAACGCGAAGCCGCCCTCAGAAATATCATTGGACTTCCACCCGAAGACGGCGAAAGAATTGTTCCGGCCACTCCACCCACGCGTGATCAGGTTCAGTTCCATTGGGAAGACATCAACGAAACGGCGCAGGCACGGCGACCGGATTTGATCGAACTGAATTTGATCCTGCTGGCGGATCAGAAACGTCTTGTCCAGAGTCGCAATCTGGCGCAGCCACAACTGGACGCGGTGGCTGTACAGCAATGGAACGGCCTCAATGGCCGTGTCCTGAATGGTAATCGACTTTCGTCAGGTCTTGATGACCATACCAGCTGGACCATGGGAGTCAATTTCTCGGTCCCGTTGAGTCTCCGTCAGTCTCGTGCCCAGGTCCGTAGTCAGGAATTGCTGATCCGACGAGATCGAGCGAGCATTCAGCAAGGTCTCCACCAGACCGAACACCAGCTCGCTTCAACGATTCGCTCCATCGATCAGAACTTTCTGCAGTATGAAGCGTTTCGAGACGCTCGTCAGGCAGCCAAAGAAAATCTTGAGGTACAAGTGGCAGCAGTTCGTTCCGGCAGAGTTATTTTCCTGAATTTCCTGCAGGGCGTCACAGATTGGGGAAATGCGGTAGCAGCGGAAGCTCAGGCATTAACATCCTACAACACCGACCTGGCAACCCTGGAACGCCAGACAGGTACAATTCTGGAAACACACGGGGTGCGTTTCGTCGAAGAGCAATTTGCCAGTATTGGAACTCACGGTCGATGCTTCGAAGACGAATGTTATCCTCGCGATTTGAGGCCGCAGGAAAACCAGCCGCGATATGATGACTTAGGCAAACCGGCCGAAGAAGCTTTCGATCTCACTGATTTTCCAAACCGACGATCAGAGGTCCTGCGGCTGCCGGAAACACCACAATTCGACGATCCGGAGATGCCTGAATAGCTAAAGATTTTACTCGTATCGCAGCGCATCGATCGGGTCGAGGCGACTGGCACGCCATGCGGGGTAGAGGCCAAAGACCAGGCCCACCACGGCCGCAAAAACCATCGCGGTGACACCCGCGGGAATTGAGACCACGACCGGCCAGTCAGCCCCGGGACTGATCGCGTTGATCGTCTTCGTGATTCCGACCGACGCACCAATCCCCAGCGCCAGCCCGATCGCCCCGCCAAAACAGCTCAACACCACGGATTCAATCAGGAACTGAATCATGATATCCCGGCCTCGTGCGCCCACGGCCATGCGGATGCCGATCTCCCGAGTACGCTCGGTCACGGAAACAAGCATAATGTTCATAATGCCGAC
>JAGQQS010000617.1 GCA_020426105.1 Planctomycetaceae bacterium | reverse complement strand
GATTGATTCGGCGCGTCGGTCGAGGCGTCACCGAAGCTGGATAAACAAGTTCTGGTCGATCGCGGCTGGCTGCAGCATCGACGTGGCTCCAACGGGCTTCCAGAACGAATCTCTTGAGCTTCCGCGGAATTGGCACTCATCGCCACTAGCCCACTCTGGTTAATCCTCGATCTGTCACTCACTGCTCTCTGTTCGCACGATTAGCCGACGTTAAGATCATGTGGTGATCTTTTCCGTTTTGTGCGAGCTCTGCGACTCTGCAGAATCAATCGAGATCACTCAGCGGTCACGAAGAGTTTGTCGAAGGCGATGCCGCGCGTTACCCGAATTTTGCCCCGTGCGAAGTTGCCGACCGCGTCTGTTGATTGGTAGTCCCTGTGCGATTCGCTGCGGAGCAGCGGTGATCTGATCTGCACCAATGGTCCCCATTCTGGATCCGTTTTGTCAGACACCAGACCATCAACGTCCTTGAATCTGTGCAGATCTTCGACACTGTGCACAATTCGCACAACTCCGTGTCCGATCCGCTCACCCACGGCACGGCCCGTGACTGGATTTCGGCCGTTGCCGTTCAATCATCCCGCAATACGTGGGCAGGCCGGATAATTGCTAAAATTTCATTGTCGGCATAGGACGTGCAAATTGATTGATGTGACGCGTCTCTTGTTGTTATCTGCCGCGAAAAATGGAGGCTGTTGATTCGGGATTTTGTTGCGGAATGCAGGCGAATGCCTGAAAATTGTGATTGATTGCGCTCTCGAGGAATTCGAGGGCCGATCTCGGAATACGTTACTTATGTCGAAACCTGCAAACGTCCCGCGGACTGGCTGCGTGAACTCTGTCGCTCATGGCTGCAGTTCCTGCATGGCATCTCTGTTCCACCCTTCAGGAAGGGCCCAGGATGGCGCAGATTGTCCGGACTTTCGACACTCAGCTGCGGACTGTGGTGACCGTCAGGACCGTTCAGTGGTGTGTGAAGTCGCGGGCAGTTCGCGACTGCTGCTGTTGACGGTCGTGGCATTCGTGTTACCGCTTGTCGTGATCGTCGCCGTTGTGCAGTTTCTGGAGAGCCATGTTGGCTCAGCAGTCGCGGCGATCACGGGCGTGGTTGCAGCAGGACTGATGACTGCGACGTCAGCCGGGATCGTGAAGCTCGTGACGGGCCGGTCTGACGTCACAGGAGCGGGCCGATGAACGCAGGTTCGTGGTGGCCATGGAACTGGACGAGCCCAAACTTTGCCCGCGGCATTCATCCCGTGGCGCACAAGGAAGCGACGGCAGACAGCCCGATCCGATTTCTTCCGACACCGGTTCGCGTCACATTGCCGCTGCAGCAGCATGCCGGAGCGGCGGCAGATCTGGTGGTGAAGCCGCGAGACAAAGTGATGTGGGGCGATCTGGTTGCAAAACCCCGCGATGAACGAATCAGCGCAGGTGTTCATTCACCGGTAACGGGTGTTGTCCGTCCTCTAACGGCCGTGTCATTGCCAAATGGAAAACATGCATCGGCCGTCGTGGTGGAGACTGAGGAAGGGACTCCATCAGGCGATGTGATCTGGTCAGCTCTGTTTGGTGGTGAGTGGCCTGACACGCGTCCCAACGATCTTACTAAAGACGATATTCTGAAATCAATCAGCGCGGCAGGCATCGTCGGTCTCGGAGGCGCAGCGTTTCCGACTCACGTCAAGCTCCAGCCAGCGGCTGACAGGCCCGTGCAGACTCTGCTCGTGAATGGTTGTGAATGTGAGCCCTTTCTGACGGCCGACGATCGCCTGATGCGTGAAGCGTCACGGGCTATCGTCGCTGGCGCGAGACTGGCAATGATCGCCTGTGGTGCTCGTGAGCTGGTGATCGCGATTGAAGACAACAAGCCGGAAGCCATAGCGGCCATGCGGTCTGCTCTTGATGGTGTGGCTGCAGCCCGAATCGTCGTCTGTCCCACAAAGTATCCGATGGGCGGAGAGCGACAGCTGATTCCCGCCGTCTTCGGCAGAAGCGTTCCGACTGGCGGCTATCCGCACGACATCGGGATCGTCGTCGTAAATGTCGGCACCGCTGCCGCAATCGCTGCCGCTGTGCTTCGTAATCGCCCGCTGACACATCGAGTTATTACTGTTACGGGAGGCGGCATCCGGAATCCAGGGAATCTGCTCGTGCCGCTTGGAACGTCACTGCAGGACCTGATCGACGCGTGTGGAGGTTTGAACGATGACGCCCGCCGAGTCATCGCCGGTGGCCCGATGATGGGCTTCACTGTGACTGATCTGTCTGTTCCTGTGACCAAAGGGACCGGCGGACTGACCATTTTCACGCAGGCCGACCTCGATGCCGAAGCGGAAACGGCATGTATTCGCTGTGGTCGCTGCCTCGACGTCTGCCCGCTGGGGCTGATGCCGACCAGAATCGCGCAGGCAGTGCGCCACGACCAGTTGGATCTGGCCCGGCGACTGGATCTGGAAGCGTGTTGCGAATGTGGGTGTTGTGCATACGAGTGTCCTGCTCGAGTTCCGCTGGTGCAGTATCTGCGAACAGGCAAGCAGGCCGTAAATGACCGGCGCCATCAGCCTCAGTCGGTGGCCAGTGGCGGAGGGATGCACCATGACTGACGCCAATCCGGTTGCCGTCGAAACAACTCCCGGACCACCATTGCAAACTACTGCCGGGCCGCACATCGTGCATCCGGGATTGTCCACACGTTCGATGATGCGGGATGTTCTTATTGGGCTTGCCGCTCCTCTGTTGGCGGCATTTTATTTCTTTCGTGTTGCGGCACTGCAGCAACTCCTCATCTGCTTCCTCTGTGCGTGGGCCACGGAATTCATGTGTTGCCTAATGCGCGGACGAAAATCGACTCTGGTTGATGGCAGTGTCACCGTGACCGCACTCATTTTTGCACTATCGCTCCCGCCGTTGTTGCCGTGGTACGCGACAGCGATCGGGATGTTCACGGCCGTGGCACTCGGAAAAATGGTGTTCGGCGGTTTGGGCTTCAATGTGTTCAATCCGGCGATGGTCGGCCGCGCATTTCTGATGCTGTCATTTCCGATCGAAATGACGAGCTGGGCAGCGCCGCTGACAGTCGATGCGATCACCCGGCCCACTCCGCTGGCCGCCGCGAAGTTCTCCGGGGAGATCGCGAAATGGTCACCGTTGTTCTTCGGAAACGTGTCCGGATCCCTCGGAGAAACCTCCGCACTCGCGATGCTCGCCGGTGGTTTGTGGATACTCTGGAGACGAGCCGCCGACTGGCGACTGACAGTGGGAATGATTGTCGGTGTCGCGTCCATGGCGTTCCTCCAGTCCCTGAATTCGGATCCATCTCGCAGCCTCGGAGTTCTCGGACACCTCTGTGCAGGCAGCGTTCTGTTCGCCGCATTTTTTATCGTGACAGATCCTGTTACCAGTCCGCTGACTCGCAAGGGGCGATGGATTTTTGGTCTGCTGGTGGGCGCACTTACCATGCTGATTCGCTGGTTTGGAGGCTATCCCGAAGGTGTGATGTTTTCGGTGCTTCTTGCTAATGCCGTTGTTCCTCTGATTGATCGTGCCACACCCACAACGCCGGTTGGTGGAAAAGTTCCGGTTCACTGACCCTTGCTTCACGCGAGAATTCAAAATGTCCAACCCTATCCAGAGCTTCTTTCGACAAAGTTGGCTGGTCCTGATTTTGGCAAGCGGGCTCAGCGCCGCTCTGGCTGGTGTCGACTATGGGCTTCGCGATCGAATCGCAGAGAACACAAGGCAGAGACTGGAGAAGGCCGTTCTCGAAGTAGTCCCCGGAGGAACAGTCTCGGAGCCAGTCGAAGTGTCCGGAGTGCAGATGTACCGCGTCAAAGACGATTCAGGTGCATGCTGCGGCTGGGCGACACAGGCCGAGGGACGTGGTTTTCAGGACCGGATTCGGATGATGGTCGGAATTTCGAATGATGGAGGTCGTGTCACAGGTTTGACGGTTCTGGAGAGCAACGAAACTCCGGGACTTGGGGATCGCATTCAGCAGCCAGAGTTTCGAAATCAGTTTGTTGGCAAGTCCACCGAGCATCCATTCACACGTTCAAGGCCGGGCGTATCGGCTGCTGCCCCGGTGGATGCGATCACCGGGGCGAC